>JALOOO010000059.1 GCA_025454375.1 Leptolyngbya sp. Prado105
CAAAGATTCAAGGCAGTTAAAACTGCGCGTTAGCTTTTCCACCCCGATCTTTCAAGTCGGGGTGGAAAAGCCTATCGGGTTAGCCTAATAAATGCGTTGGCGCAAGTAAGAAAGGAGCGTCCTGAATGACCCGATCTCGAATTCCAGGAATCGGCAGATTTGCAATCCCGACTCCACCTGCACCCAATCCAAGCACGATCGCTCCAAACTTCACTCTCATCCAACTTTTAGAAGCAGGACGATTGAACTTCGCAGCTTGGTGAAAAATATTAGAATCCGCGTTGGGAATCAAATCGCCGATCGTAGCTCGCAATTCAATTTCAGTTGCAGGCATTCCAGACTGTCTGCACAGCTTCTCCAAACGACGAAGGGCAAGCTCAGCTTGAACTTGCCCAATCCCATTAGTACCAATACACCGACGAATCTCGGTCTGGAGGAGGTTAAATGCACGATCGTTCAAACGCTTCATCCGAGCCAAAACCAAACAAATACAGGTGCTAGAATTCCCACGTTGAAGTGATCGTTATGCAAGAAATGACGCTAATCCTCGATCAGCGTCATACATTTACGAATTGGTGGTCTGCGCCGCCAACATCTGCTTGAGCTTTTCTAACTCTTGTGCCCAGCGCGGATCAGGTTGAACCGAATCCGAATCGCCAGCAGGAGTCGTCGAACGGCGCGACTTATTATTGTTGTTGCCGCCGCCGCCTTTACTCCGTTTCGTCGAAGGCGCACCCACAGGTGAAGCCGCTGCTTCGGGTTCATCTGCTTTGTCCTTGGTTCGGGGCAACGCTTTCTCAATTTTGATCGCGTTGTCCTTAATGCTGACTCCGTTGTATTTCTCAATGAATTGATCTGCCAACTCATCAGATTTGACGGTGACGAAGCCGAAACCTCGACATTTTCCCGTTTTACGATCGGTAATCAGCTTCGCCGATACCCCTTCGCCCGCATCCGCAAATGCAGCTTCGAGGTCTTGACGACTTAAATCTTCGGGCAAGTTACCCACATACAAACGAACTGACATATCGAGACACCTCCAGACTTGGAATCCGAATACAAGAGCGCTAAAACATCCTTTATAAATTAACACTCTGCCGTGATGGGCGAAGGATACGGCTAACATTACATTTCCGTTACCTCCCGCGCCAGCTTTGCCGCAAGTTGCGATCGTACTAAAGAACCTTTCCCATCGATTCAGCCCGAACCCGGATCAGTCTCACAAATAACGAATCGCACCAAGAGTGCTTAGTGATCACTGGAGGATTATTAGGGGTTAAGTAACTAGGTCACTCTCCCTAGGATATGCGCCACTCTTAAAGGTATCATGCTCCTCTCTCAGATTTGAGTCGAGACTGCAATTTCCCTCTTGAGTTCTATGCCTTCTTGATACATTGTTACGTTTACCCAAACGATCTCCCAACATAAAAACCAGCCGATCATCGATCGACTGGCTCAGCTTGCTGTGTTGGGAGGAGAAAAACCTGTTGCCGAGAGTCGGTCGGGTCGAAGTGAACGAATCGACTTTTCCACATCGGAAGGATTGAACTCCTTGTTAAGGAATGTAACAGGTTTGATTGAAAATCGCAACTATTTGTTACAGAACCTGGAGCAATCCCAGCAGAATCGTGGTGAGTGCGATCAAGAGCGCCCAGGTTTGATGCCCGCTGTGCAAAACAGAACGAGTCCGAATCGTGTCAATGTCGATCGTAGGGGTGGCTCCACGCCGAAACCAGCCTGTTACGATTGCAGGCTGTCCGATCGGGAAACGAGAGAACAGATTGCCGATCGCGCCGAGTTGAGAGCAGTAGTTGAGTTGGATTAATCCCGATTCGGTTTGAAGAATCAGGTCTTGTCCCAGTTGATTTTTGCCGCCTGTGCGACCGATTAAGGTTCCTTCGAGTCGAATTCTTGGGCTGTCAATTTGGCTTAAGCTCGGCTGAGTGAGCAAGGTAATTAAATCAGTTTGCTCAGTGCCAGATTCAGGAAAGCATTGATTAAATTGTATTGCCATTCCCAGCCCAAACCCTAGCAGCGAAAATGCTCTAAATAAGCTATAGTCGCTGGCTAACCAATTCAATTGATGAATTCCACGACTGTATAGAATATATGCAACACCCCAGAGAAGAAGTGCGATCGTGGCTCCGACGATCGCTCCTAATAAAGGGGCAGTTTCTAACAAATTTCGCTTGCGATTAGCAGAAACAACTTCAATTTCAAATTCAGGATTTATCCGCCATTCTTGGCAATAATCCATGATTTGCTTCAAGCGAACTCCTAACAAAGGGTGAGACTGATTTAGCAGAATTTCAAGTCGATTTCGGTTCGCCTGCTCCCATTGAAACATCGTTGAAGCAGGAACTCGATCGTACAAACTGCCAACCGTGAATGAATTGCGGTAGCTAATTGGGCTAAGCAGTTCAAAACTTTCTATGAGGTCATGCGTTTGTTTTTCATGTTGGATCGTTTCAGAGGTTGCGATCGCAATTTTCATCAAGGCGCGTGCGAGTCCATTCGGATTTCCGGTGAGGTTACAAACTTGACGATCGCGATAAACAACTCGCGTTCTAGAAAGCCATAATCCTGAGTAGCGAAATAGTGAGAAAAAGCCATATGCGATCGCAGAAATGATGGCAACGATCGCAGATAAAATTTTTAGAAATTTAGCAGCTTTGCTAGATTGAATTGTTTTTAGAAAATCGCTTGCGATCGCGCATTGTTGATAGAGAGTGTAAGGAATTTGCAGCAGGACTGCAACGCCTGACATCAACACAAAATCCCAATGAGCAAGATGACTCAATTCATATCCATAAATTGCGGCAATTTCTTCCTCGCTCAAGCGATCTAACAATCCCTGACTGACGACAATTCGAGCCAGTTTAGGATGACAGCCATAGGTAAATGAAATCGGCACCTGCGTGGGTAGAATTCCGAGTTTTGGGATAGAGATTTTTTGCTGTTGGGAAAAGCGCTGGAGTAATCGATGTGTTTCAGCACTATGACGCGCGATCGCAGTCGTCGAAAAAGTCTGCATTCTATAAAATTGCTTCAAAATTGCATCTAACAGCCACGGAGAGAGACAGAAGGCAAGGGCTAAAGTGGCGACAAGCGATAGTGCGGGTACTTCTCCATCGGGCAAGATCGGACTCAATCTAAATAAGCGTCTCAAATCGAACCACATCCAGGACAGCGCGATCGCGGCTGACCACACCCCATAAAGCGTGAGAAACAGGGCTGCAACGGTTCCCAGTCCGGCCCATTGCAGATGTGTCGGATTCATCTGACGAAGCGGCTGCCAACGCTGAGCGCGATCGGCATTTTTCCAGGTATGCTGAGTTGATTTTGGGTAAGCGGGTTCGGAAGTCTTTTGCGGGGGATCGATGGGAAGGTCTGTTTTCTCTGGAATCGGCTGCGCTGCTTGAGATGAGGGTTTGCTCGACTCGATGACTCTTCTTTTTCGAGGAGTCTTGCTTGACTCGATTGGCACAAATCCAGTCTCAACCGGAGTCAATTTCGCGATCGTTTGAGTTGCCCAAGTCCGAGCCTTTTCGCTCCGGCTCTGCTGAAGAGTTTGACAAAGTGCGATCGCGGTTTCGCTCTGTCCGATCTGAATCTGGGCACGAATCAGTCCAATTCGCGCTTTGATCGCATTCGGATCATCGGGGTTAGATTCGGATGCCAGAAATTCAGAAAGTTGTGCGATCGCACTGGGATAATTTTCGCTCTGGAGCGCTGCAAGTCCTGCTTCGAGTTCTTCCAAACGCGAAGCCGACTCCGGAAAAGAAGACATAGGATTCCCTAAAATACAGCGTTCTTAGAGTACCCAGGCAAAAATTTAAATTTCCACAGGTTGCTGACCTGAAACCACAGGCGCGATCGCACTCAGTTTTAATTCAGGATGATCGCCTTCTAGCTGCTGGCAATTCCATTCATTGCGGAATAGCAAGACAGGACGCTGCCAACTGTCTTTTACCGTGACAGTATTAAAAATTCGCCCCACTTTCTCAAGCGCTTCCCAGCCGCCATCGACCCATCGGGCAACAGTATAGGGGAGATATTCAACCGTCGTTTCTACGCCATATTCATTTTGCAGTCTAAATTGCACGACTTCCATTTGAAGCTGTCCGACAGCCGCGAGAATTGGATCGCGCTTCGCTTCATCGGCAGAATACATGATCTGAACGGCTCCTTCTTCACGCAGTTCTGAAACGCCTTTGCGGAATTGCTTGAACTTTGACGGATTGGGATTTCTCAAATAGGCAAATAATTCTGGCGAGAAGCAAGGAATGCCTTCGTATTCGAGTTTTTGACCGTTATAAATCGTGTCTCCGATCGCGAAAACGCCTGGATTATTCAAACCAATCACATCTCCTGGATATGCCTCTTCGATGACTTCTCGATCTTGAGCAAATAATTTTTGCGGACGAGATAATCTCACGGTTTTGCCCGTTCGAGCGTGGCTGACCGTCATATCCTTTTCAAACTTGCCAGAACAAACTCGTACAAAGGCGACGCGATCTCGATGTTTCGGGTCCATATTTGCCTGAAGCTTGAATACAAAACCTGAGAACTCTGGGTAAGTTGGCTCGATTTCGCCCTTTGTACTGACATGTCCGCCCGGTTTGAGCGCATAATCCAAAAATGAATTTAGGAAGAGTTCGACCCCAAAATTGGTCATTGCACTTCCAAAAAACATCGGAGTCATTTGACCTGTATGAATCGCTTCTAAATCAAATTCGGAGCCAATCTCCTCGACCATCTCCAGTTCATCTTTGAATTGATAGTACAGATCTTTATCGAGGAGTTCCTCGATATTCGGATCGCCCAAATCGATCACGGTATCTACTGCTTCTCGACTGCCGTGTTTGCTGCGCTCAAAGAGGTGAATCTTGCGAGTTCGACGATCGAATACGCCTTCAAATTGATCGCCCATGCCGATCGGATAATTCACCGCATAAGTTTTTAGCCCCAACTCTTGTTCGATCTCGTCCATCAATTCAATGGGGCTGCGACCCGGACGATCGAGCTTATTGACGAAGGTAAAAATGGGCAGCGATCGCATCCGGCAGACTTCAAATAATTTACGAGTTTGCGGCTCTAGACCTTTTGCCGCATCGATCAGCATCACGGCATTATCGGCTGCTGCCAAGGTGCGATAAGTATCTTCACTAAAATCTTGGTGACCGGGTGTGTCGAGCAGATTAATCTGACACTGCTGATATTCAAATTGCAGCACCGTAGATGTAATCGAAATTCCCCGCTGTTGCTCCATCGCCATCCAGTCTGAAGTCGCATGGCGTTGAGCGCGGCGAGCCTTCACTGCACCCGCTTCATGAATCGCACCTCCGTACAGCAACAGCTTTTCGGTCAGCGTCGTTTTCCCGGCATCGGGGTGAGAAATAATCGCAAAATTTCGTCGCCGTTCTACGGCTGCTTGCAATTCGGACTGAAGTTCGATCGACATGCTAGTGGCTCAGAGTTAGAGTGCGGGGTTCCCAATACATAACAATAGTTTAAACGTTGCGACAAATTCGGTGTGATTGTCGCTAGATTCAAAAGCATCGAGTTAAATTCGCCTCATGCACTCCGCCGGACAACAAAAACTTCTCTCTGCTCTCGCTCATGGATCGATTTTCTTTAGCGCGACACTCGTCTCGATCGGAATTCCCATCGTGATTTTGCTCATTACTGATGACTGGGTTGTGAAAGACAATGCCCGTGAAGCTCTTAATTTTCATATCAATCTCTACGCTTATGGAGCTTTAGCAGGGCTGTTGGCTGCAACTGTGGTCGGAATTCCGGTGGCGATCGTGATTGGCATTGGTTTGCTGATCTGTAGCTGGCTGCTACCGATTTTAGCGATCGTTAAAGTTATCGATCGTCCAGATCACCCTTATCGCTATCCATTTATCTTAAGATTGCTGTAACTTTACGTACATTTCTTGTTCACTTTGTAAAAGCTTTACCGGATCGATCGCACGATGTCGGAATTTTCCGCATAAAATAGTCGCCAGGGTTCAGCGAATCTACTACTCGGATTTGAGTCACTTGTCAGCAATAGATAAATTAATGAGCGATCGCAACAGAGGCGATCTGCTCAGAGCCTAGTTGAGGTGTGAAGAATATAGTGGCTAAAGTCTTTGGGCAGTGCATCTGCTTCAGGTTGGACAAGATTTCTGACAGAGTAGCGACACCTGAGAAACGGGAGGGACAAAAATGAGCCTGACCCGTTTTTTGAGTGCAGAAGCATCGATGATGAGTTCTGAGAGGATGAGTTCTGATTCTATTGTAGAAAGAATATTATCAATGAATTCTACTCGATCGATTTTCGCTAAAGCTAGCAGTCTGAGTACTGCGGTGACGACTGACTTGCTGGCTCGCGATGTTTCGACAGGGGCAACTCAGGTTTGGTCAGTCTCAAATTCGAGTCTTGTAACCCGACGGGACTTGCCGAGTGAGCTAGATGTCAATTGGCAAGTCGCAGGCATTGCCGACTTTAACCGCGACGCGCAGCAAGATTTGCTGTGGCGAAATGCTCGTACAGGGGCTGTCCGACTCTGGCAGATGAACAACGGGACTGCTCAGACGATCGCGCTTGATTCTGTCAATGATTTCAACTGGAGCATTGCTGGACTTGCTGATTTTAACAACGACGGCTCCGCCGATATCCTTTGGCACAATACCCAAAGTGGAGAAGCGTCGCTTTGGTTCATGAATAATACGGCGATCGCGGCGAAAACAACGATCGCCTCAACTGGACCTAGCGGTTGGCGAATTCAGGGCATTACCGATCTGAATTTAGATGGCTTTGCGGATCTGATCTGGAGTGATCTCAATACAGGACAAACGGCAGTCTGGACGCTGAATCGCGGGGTATTTGGAGCAGGAATCTATCTCACTTCTGCTCCGAGTCTAGATTGGAAAATAGCTGAAATCGGAGACTTTAACGGCGATCGCACGTCAGATCTGTTCTGGCGCAACGAGAAAACGGGTGAAACTCAGTTTTGGCTCTATAACGGACTTCAACGGACTCAAACTGTCGCAAGTCGATCGCTCAATTCTGCTTGGCAACCTGTTAGCAGTAGTGATCTCAACCGCGATGGCACGAATGATTTGCTCTGGCGAAATTCATCGACCGGGGAATTGCTCGCTTGGTTTGTCAGAAATGGGAATCCGGCAGACTCAACCAGCGTTTTCACAGAGTCGAATCTAAATTGGCAACCGATCGCACCTTTAGAACAATCAGCTTCTCTACTCGCTACGCCCACCAATTCGACTGCACCCGTTGGCACGATCACCAGTGGCGACTCGATCGCGAGTGCCGAAAATCAAGCTTCAATCTTTTCTCGTAGCGATCGAGTGGATGCTGGAAATACCAGCGATTTTTACCGATTTAGCGTTGATCAATCTGGAATTTTTACCGCAAGTTTGACCGGGTTGACGGGTGATGCAGACGTGCGATTGGTACAAGACACGAACGGAAGCGGCGCGATCGAGACTGGAGAAGTTCTCGCTTGGCAATGGGAGCGGGGCACTGCGAATGAATCGATTCGCAAATTCATTAACCCCGGCACGTATTTTGTCCAAGTGTTGGACTATCGTAACCAGACTGCCGACTATACCGTTGCGACGAGTTTTACGATCGCGGCAAGTGATCCTCAGCAGTTCCAGATGCAGCTTAATTTTGCGGATTCACTGACTGGGCTGAGTGCTTCAGCAAGAGACGCAATTAACCAAGCTGCAAGATTCTGGGAAGGGGTGATTCTCAACCAGACAGGCATTACTCAAACCAATGTATTGCCCATCAATCTGACTGGGGAAGCGCTCGTTTCACAGGATGGCAGTGCTGATGCCGGAACGCTAGCACTTTCTGGACCGACTCTGACGCTGGATGCCGCAAATAATCTTGTGATTACAAGAGGCAGTACGACCCTGAACACGCGGAAAATTGCCGAGTTTAATGCCAATCCGATTTATCTGCGCGACATTATGATTCATGAATTCGCGCATGTGTTGGGATTTGGGACAATCTGGGAGCCGATCGCATTTACTTACTCAGATGGAACTCGGGTGAGAGCGGGTCAGACCTGGATCGATCGCTCAACCGCAACTTACCGGGCAAATAGCTATGCAGGGCAAGCTTATGGGGATTTGCTAGGCGGCGAAGCGACAGCCATTCCGATCGAGCCACGGGTCTTTTTCCACTGGGATGAGCGACGATTTGATGCGGAGTTGATGACTCCTTTTGCAGAGTCCCCGGGAGTTCTCATGCCGATGAGCAGCTTGACTTTAGGCGCATTGCGCGATTTGGGTTGGAGCGTGAATTTTGGTGCGGTTCAGCCCTATACGTTGCCTGCGGTGGCGGCAAGTTCTGCATCTACAACCGCAAATCCAGCAGGAGCAGCGCTTCTAAGCTATAAGTGTGGTTGTGGAAGATGTTTGGCAGCAGTGCGGACGGAGATCCTTTCTCCAAGTTTGTCTGATCAGATGCGTGCAGCTTAGGGATTTACGATCCAATCACATCCCACCGCTTCGATCGAGTTCCGCCCGCGCATCAACTTTAAACACAAAACTGCCCTGAAACTCAAGAGCTTCAGGGCATAGGGACAGTTAAACGCTAAATTTATTATGGTCGAACGTTTGATTGATCAAGGGACATGAGGGACGGTTGTTGGAGTGTCCATTGCGCAAGTGCGATCGCGACAATGCACCGCACACTGATAAATACCAGTGTGGGCTGGAGTCCTGAGAAGTTATTCTGCATCTTCGATCCAGTATTTTCGATAACCCCTAGTATCTTTAAACGGCAGCCGTCTAGGCTGCTTTTTTCTTGTTTTGAGAATGGAATTTGACAGTACACTAGACGCGATCGAGTTCTTTTTCGCGCTGGTTTATGCAATTTCTCTCGCCCCTATACGCAATTTTTTTGGTTTGTGTGATTGGAGTGTACTGGTCAGCACGCTCAACCTGGCTGAGATCTTGGCTGGTGTTTTTTGCGAGTTTGGTGTTTTATGCGTCACTTCAGGCACAGTATATTCCGCTGTTGCTGGTCGCAACGGTGATCAATTATTGGTTAGGGCGGGCGTTGGGAGTGCCGCCAGATTGGCGGATTGAAGATTGGCAGTTTGCCCAGGCGGATTGGAATCAGCGGCGCTTGAGGGTCTTGTGTTCCGGGATTTTTCTCAATGTGCTGCTGCTGGTTGGGTTTAAATATGTGCCGTTTGTGTTTGGTACGATCGGGGAGATGCTCGATATCCCAACGATCCAGCAGAGCGCAAATTGGGCAGACATTCATTTGATTGCGCCATTCGGGCTGAGTTTTTTCTGTTTTGAATGTATTGCGTATCTCGTCGATGTGTATCGGGGTGCGCCTGCGGCTCAAGGGTTTTTAGATTTTGCGGCGTATAAGTTGTTTTTTGCGAAGCTGATTTCAGGTCCAATTACACGCTATCACCCGTTTGCCGGACAGTTTCAGAGCTTACAAGCGCCCCAGATGCCGCAAATTACAGAAGGGCTTTGGCTGATTGCTTGCGGGGCGATTAAAAAGGGATTGGTTGCCGATCGCTTAAATGTGCTGGTCAATCTGAGTTTTGATAATGCGCAGCGGGCAGGAAGTGCTGATCTGTGGTTAGCGATTATTGCCTATGGATTTCAGCTTTATCTCGATTTTAGTGGCTATGTCGATGTGGCACGCGGCAGTGCGTTGTTGCTCGGGATTGAACTGCCAGAGAATTTTAATTTTCCCTATTTGACGACGAACCTTGCTGATTTTTGGCGGCGCTGGCATATGACGCTGGGAGATTGGCTGCGAAATTATCTCTATTTCCCGCTCGGTGGATCGCGAAGCGGATTGTTTCGCACTTGCTTGAATTTGATCATTGTGATGACAATTGCAGGAATTTGGCATGGAGCGGCTTGGGGATTTTTGGCTTGGGGACTGATTCACGGAATTGGGTTGGCGATTCATCGCTTGAATGTTGAGATCGCAAAACGCTTCACTTGGATAGATGTAGTCTGGTCTAGTTTGCCAGGGGTGATTTTAGGGTGGGCATTGACTCAATCGTTAGTGTTCGTTTCTTGGATCTTTTTCCGTTTGCCGAATGTCGATTCTGCTTTGAAGGTTGTGCAGCGACTTTGGGGCTATTCGGCGGATGTGCAATATGCTCAGAAGGTCTATGTTGAGGCAGTGGGGCTGTATCCGCCTCAGATTGCAATGGGGCTTGGCGCGATCGCGATCGTTATGCTCCTGACTTATCTATTGCAGCGAGGATTGAAGCTACATCTAGCTTGGCATCTGAAACTATTGTTTGTGCCGCTGTGTTGGTACATTGTGTGGCAACTTGCACCCGAAGCAGGGACACAATATATTTACTTTGATTTCTAGCTCTACTTCGATTTCTAGCTCTACTTTGATTTCTAATTCGTTCGGATTTTTGGAGATTTTCTTGCATGATGGAAAGTGGAGTAATTGAGGCTTCCGGCATGAAGAAGCAACCGACTGAAGAAACGACTGGCACGGCGGATGTGACTGAGATTCGGGCATGGGGAACGGTGACGGTGTTGGAGGAGTCGAAGCGATATCGGATTAATCGGATTGAGATTAAACCGGGGGCGCATATTAGTACTCAGATGCACTATCACCGCAGTGAGCATTGGATCGTGGTGTCGGGGACAGCACGGGTGGTTTGCGGTGGAGAAGAGAAGGTGCTGATGCAGAAGCAATCAACGTATGTGCCGATGGGAACACCGCACCGGGTAGAAAATCCAGGCGTGATTCCGTTGGTGATGATTGAGGTGCAGAATGGGGAGTATTTGGGTGAGGACGATATTGTGCGATTTGAGAAAGAGAAGGTTTGAGCATCGCAATGACTCAGTTGTAAGCTTCGGGAATGTCCCCAAACTGATCCTGCAATTTACAATAGACTGCTTGCAGATTGGGTTCATCTCGTTTGCTGCCTTCCCCGCGCGGGCGGACAGCAACGAGAGCGCAGTAAATTTTGATGTGCAAGAAGTCTAATCAATTTAGCATTGCGATCGATCGATTGATTTGCTCGATCGTTGAATGACTTGTTTTTTGACAGTAGCCACGAGTTCTACCGGATCGAGCGGCTTGCCCAAATGTCCCTGAAACCCGGCTGCGATCGCTTGCTGTTGGTTTACTTCTCCCGTATAAGCCGTAAACGCGATCGCACTTAAGTCTTTTCCATTCGGCAACTCGCGCACCTGTTTGAGCAAGGTATACCCATCGACTTCTGGCATTCCAATGTCACTGACCAATAGATCAAAATCAGACTGCAACAGATGATGACGCACTTCCGCAGCCGTTGAAACCGCAGTGACGATCGCACCCGCCTGCTCTAAAACAAATGCTGCAAATTCTAATGAATCACGATCGTCATCAATCATCAGAATGCGAATCCCACCCAGATCCAACAGTGCATCGGCATGATGGGTTGAATGCTGAGCGATCGCTCTTGAGAACAGAGGCAGCCGCACAGTAAAGGTTGAGCCTTGACCTTCGCCCGCACTCTGTGCTTCGACCGTTCCGCCATGTGCTTCGACTAATTGTTTGACGATCGCTAATCCCAAACCTAATCCGCCATATTTGCGCGTTGTAGACCCATCTTCTTGGCGAAATCGCTCAAACACATTCGGGAGAAAATCAGCCCGAATGCCTTTACCCGTATCGCGGATCTGGATTTGTATCTGGTCGTCTACTTCTTCTAATCGAATCGAGATCTGTCCGTTTTGGGGCGTAAATTTGATCGCGTTTGAGAGCAGATTCCCGACAATCTGTTGGAGTCGAGAGCTATCGCCATAAACTTGTGCCGCGATCGCATCCAGTCTTGTCTCCAACGTGAGCGATTTTGCTTCGGCGGCAAGTCGAATTGTGTCGATCGCGGCTGAGATCGGCTGAATCAAAGTCACTGGCTCAAATTTCAGAGACAGCTTACCGCGCAGAATGCAAGAAATGTCGAGCAGATCGTTGACCAGTTGGGCTTGCAGTTTGGCATTGCGCTCGATCGTGGCAAGGGCTTGCTGCTGTTGATCCGCATTCAGTCGTCCGCCTTGCAGCAGCTTCGTCCACCCCAAAATTGGGTTGAGCGGAGTCTTTAACTCATGGGATAGAATCGCCAAAAACTCATCTTTCAAGCGATTTGCTTGCGCCAAGTCGGAGGTTTGCTGTCGGAGGGTCTGCTCTAGCTGTTTGCGTTCGCGAATGTCGAGAATGAAAGCAACCGATCGATTTCGCTCAGTTTCAAACAAGTTGTAGCCGATCAGAACCGGGACTCTTGTGCCATCTTTGCGAATGTATTCTTTCTCGTAAGGTGTACAGGCTCCGCGCTCTTGCGCTTCTGCAATTCGCTCAGCATCTAGTGGCAAATATTCGGGGGGAGTCAGTGCTGTCCAGCGAATTTGACCCGCTTCTAGCTCCTCGCGACTGTAGCCGACAATCCGCAGAAATTCATCATTCGCCTCCAGAATTCCACCCTCTACATCGCCAAACAAAATTCCGATAATGTTGGACTCGACAAACCCACGTAGCCGAGATTCACTTTTGCGCAATTGTGCCTCAGTTTGCTGGCGTTCTGTAATGTCAATACCTGACGGAATCAAGTATTCGACTCGACCTGCTGCATCCAACAACGGGACGATCGCAAAATCAATCACAATAAACCGATCTTCACTGAGCCGCACTTGAGCATCATAGCGAACCGATTGCCCTGCCGCTGCTTGTTGGATTGCCTGTTGCAGTTGAGCTTGACTCTCAGTTGAAAATGACCACCAGTAAGCATTCCAAAAAGGTTTACCCATCACATCGGCTGGCTGTAGTTCAGCAGCAGTCAGTGCTGTGCGATTCGCTTCGAGCAGGGTTCCATTTGGAGTCATTATCCCGACAAAGCTAAATAGACTATCAAGAACTCGTCTGACTTGCTGTTCACTGCGCTGAATTGCAAGTTCTGCGGCTTTGCGATCGCTGATATCACGCGAAATCCCAATCACTCCTAGCACTTTTCCTTCAGCATCTCGCCAGGGATATTTGGTTGTTAGCAGTGATCTGAATTGTTCTTGCTTCGGAATTTGTTCTTCGAGCGTCAGTGCCACTTGAGTTTCCATGACTTGACGATCTGTGTGCTGCACCTGCTGAGCAATTTCTGGCGGAAATAACGCCGTATCATCCTGACCTAGCACTTGATCAATTGAGCATCTAAACCAATCTGCGATCGCAGAATTTGCGATGACATAGCGTCCTTGCAGATCTTTGACAAAAATGACATCCGAAGTCCCATCAATGACAGCCCGTAAGATACTATTCGTTTGAGCAAGTCTCTCTTCTGCTTGCTTGCGCTGAGTCATATTCGCAGTCATGCCTAGCAGCCGGACAATCTGCCCTTGTTCGTCAAAAAAAGCCCGCCCGCTTTCTTCTAAGACAATCTCCTGCTGATCGGGTCGAATTAGGCGATAAGCCATCTTGTAGGTTGCTTGCTCAGATGTTAAAGCTTGGATTTGATCGATAAAAGCCGTGCGATCGTCGGGATGAACGCGCTGAAAATAGTTCTGAATCGTGTCTACCTCGGCTTCCTCCGCAGCAAGTCCGAGAATGGTACTACAGTTTTTGGAGCGTTTTACTTCTCCGCTCAGCACATTGCACTCGAAGCTGAACATCTGTGCAGTCGTCATTGCGAGTTGGTTGCGTTCTTCACTGTCTCGCAGTGATCGTTCAATTTGTTTACGATCGGTAATGTTCTGCGTCAGAACCATTCCCCAGGAGATTTCGCCTGCTTGATTAAAAACGGGAACAGCGCGAGTTTCATAGAATTTCTGCTCGTACTGTACTTCTTGAATTACGGTTTCGCCGCTGAGCGCTGCTCGATACTGCGGTTCGATCTGCTGAGCGATTTCTGGAGGGAAAACCTGCCAAATCGATTGACCCACCATTGCCTCAGCCTCGAGTCCAACGGTCATCAATTTTTCCCCTGCACACAAGAGATAGCGCAACTCATGGTCGAACAAGGCGACTGAACCATTGGGAATATGTTGGGCTAGAGCGCGATATAGAGGTTCTTGCCAGCGGGTTTGACGCTCGGAATGCTCTTGAATTGCAGCCGCTAAGCGTCGAATTGATCTACGAACCATTCGCTTTGAGCGCTGAGTCGGATGAGCTTCGCGCTTGGACGATCGCAGTTGGGAGTTAGAAGTATTCGGATGGGGTTCAAACTGTTCTTCATGTTGCATAGAAATCCCGATCGTGGCAAAATAAGCGACTCAAACATGGGCAAGATCGAACTTACTATTACGCTAAATCGATCAGGGTGATCATGGCAACCTGATTAGTAGTCTTTAAACATCAATTCTTAATTTTCTACAAAAATTGAACTAAAAATATATCCTTCGGGAGATAGAATTCTACTCGTGCAAATTCTTGCGGACTCGTCGTCAGAGCAACTGCGATCGCGCTTTCAAAATACCAAAAGCCCTAAGATTGGAAGTCTTAGGGCTTGGCTTTTGTTTCATATAAATTCAAACAAGGCAAGCTCATTTGAATCGGTTTGACATAATGCGCCTGCGAGTTACGGTCTAGGTTGCGGCGTTCTTTTAATCTGTGAGTAATCTATCATCTGCTCAAATGTGAATGGATCTACCAGGAGAGGGAAGCTGAAATAGCAAAGAGAAATAGCCTTCGCGAGTCCGACTTCTCCTTGAGAGCGATGCGAATCTCGATCGAGTCAGCTTCTGTCTCAAGCAGGACGACATGGCTCAGAATAGCAGATCACACTGGATGAGCTAAGGGATTAGGTGAACCATTTATGCGAGACTCAACCGTAACTCATGAACATCCAGAGAGAAGGCTGACAAGAAAAAATTTGGTGAATAGCTTGCTCATTGGAATGTTCTTAGGCGTTCTCTTTGGTGCGCCGATTGGATGGTTTGTGCATCAAGTCTATGCAAGACAGAGAGCGGCGCAGGTTCTGCTCTGTCGGCAACAAAATTACGGCTTAGCTGAAGCAGATCTGCAAGCTCGCTGTGGTTCGCTGTACTAGCAAATTCACAAAGTTACCCTTAACACATTCCATGACGGGATTTGCGGGGCTGCCATCACTTCAAGCAAAGCAGAAGATCTTACTCAATCTCGATCGACGTTGGTGCTGATCCACCCGTTGAAGGCGTATTGCTACGGACTGAAACCTTACGGAAATCAGTGTAAAGCTGATCTCGCCAGTTAAAGAACGGATCGAAGATGCTCACATCTGCAATGCCAGCGACTCCTTTGCCTTTAAGCGATTCAGGAATATCTAAATATCCACCTGTCGGAAACTTAATGTACATGGACAAACCAGCGACTGCAAAATCTGCCAAGGTCGGCGTATCACCTACCAAGTAAGGTTGCTCCATCAACATAAACGAAAGTGCTGTTAAACTTCGCTTCAGGGCATCCGTTGCTTCTTTCACCGTATCCGGTCCCATTCCGACCCCAACGCCTAAAATCCCAAGAAAATCACCTGGAATCGCACCGACTAAATTCTTCAAGATATCTGGAGTCGAAGACGGTAAAGCGGCTGTGCGAAAGCTCTGATTTTGCGAAAGCGATCCAATCAAGCCTGCACGTGCATTCAAGCCTAGCGATTCATCTGCCCACTGTTCGATCAGCAAGCATAGCCCCTTTTGATCCGGATCAGAGGGGATAATCGGCTTCTCTGGATATTTTCGATCGAGATATTCCGCGATCGCAGTCGAATCGGCGATAATTTCACTGCCATCTTTTAGCACTGGAACTTTTCTCTGTCCTGACATCTGGAAGAGTTCAATCTGTCCAATTCCAGGCGTAACCTCAATTTTGCGATAAGGAAGTTCTTTGTAATCGAGAATCAGCCGCACTTTCTCCGCATAATGCGACATCTCAAACTGATACAAATCAAGCATAAATAATCTCCTAAAGCCAAGCTTGCCACACTCTACCTTAGAACTAAATTCCTAGAAGTGCATCTCATCGACTGGAGAGATTTCCGAAATTCTCAGAAGTCGAAGTTTTGCCACACCTCCGATTTCTCACCTTGCTGAAACAATCGTCCTGCTTTGACTTCCAATATTTGAGCCGAATCAATCCACTGCGCGTCAAATGATCCCAAATGGGTCGTCGTAATTAGAGTCTGAAATCGATCTTGAATCGCATCAAGTAATTGATTTTGCCGATTTAAATCTAATTCTGCCAACACGTCATCCAATAGCAATAGAGGCGGTTCTCCGATCACATCTTCGATCAGTTTCAACTCCGCTAGCTTTAATGCTAAAACTAACGTTCTCTGTTGTCCTTGCGACCCGTATTGACGTGCAGGCGTTTGATTGATCATAAATTCGATCTCATCTCGATGCGCTCCAACTAAGGTTGTGCCTTGATGTTGCTCTGCGATCGCTCTCGATTTAATCTTTTCTAAAAACGCCTGTTGTAATGCTTCCGGCGTATCTTCGTCAGAAGTCACATTGGGAGCATATCGAATTTCTAGTTTTTCAGTACTGCCGCTAATGGCTTGATGCCATTCTTCGGCAAACGGAACTAAGCGATCGAGGACTCTGGCACGCCGACGAATCACCCGAGAACCTGCAATCGCCAGTTGAGCATCCCACAAGGCTAAATCTGGAGCTTCAATCGATCTGCCTTCGCTTTCTTCTCTCAAGCGCGATCGCAACAACGCATTTCGCTGTCTTAGAACTTGAGTATATTGCTGAAGTACATAGGCATAGATAGGTTCAAGCTGTACTAACAATCCATCAATCCAATGTCTACGCTGATCGGGTCCGCCTCGCACGAGATCTAGATCCAAGCTAGAAAACTGCACCATGTTCAATGTGCCAAGAAAATCAAGCTGTCGGCGTAAAGACATGCCATTTTGGGCAACGGTTCGCCGTCCGCTTTCTCTGAGGGTAATAGAAAGTTCGGTTTCTCCCATTTCGCGCTTGAGTTGTCCGGTGATCTGAGAAACCGTTTCGCCATCGTAGATTAAATCGCGATCGCGTGAAGTTCGATGTGATTTTAATGATGACAACAATTCAACCGCTTCGAGAACATTCGATTTGCCCTGCGCATTGTTTCCTAACAGAATAGTTTTAGATGAAGTGAAATCGACCTGCTGATCGAGGTAATTGCGAAAGTGACGAAGATGCAGAGAGCGCAGGTACATGGCAGAGAGAGTCGAATTCCTACCAAGTTTACCAAAGATGAAGAAATCGCCGTTCGCTGACGAGACAGAACTTGAGATGAGAATTTTTTTGCGCCAGTTTCAAAAAAGTTGGCTATCTTTCTAGGGGCACTTGCTTTCAATGTGTGATTTCTTACTCCGCCTCTACCCATGAGCTTACTCAACGTCGTCTCTTTTCTTGGCATTTTTGGCTTATGCGCGATCGCATGGCTCTTTTCTGAGGATCGCAATCTTAAAGTGTTTCCCTGGAGAGTCGTTGCGACCGGAATCCTATTGCAATTGGTTTTGGGTGCATGTGTCTTTGTCCTACCAGGAACTCGCGACGCGCTACAAGTCTTTAGTAATCTGCTCGATGGAGTCTTCTATGCAGCAGATGCCGGGGCGCGGTTTGTCTTTGGGCGAAACATTGTTCCAGCGCCAGGATCGCCGCCAGATGTGAATTTGGGATACATTTTTGCGTTTCGAGCGTTGCCGACTGTGATCTTTTTCTCAGGGTTAATGGCACTGCTGCAAAATCTGGGCGTGATTCAGGTGATCACAAATGCGTTTGCCAAAGTGTTTTATCTGACCATGCGGCTGAGTGGAGCCGAGGCATTAAGCGGAGCCGCAAATATTTTTGTCGGGATTGAAGCGGCAATCGTGGTCAAACCCTATCTGCCCAAAATGACCCGCAGCGAACTCTGCGCAATTTTGGCGTGCTGTTTTGGCACAGCCGCTTCATCGACGCTGGCAATCTATGTCAGCTTCCTACGTCCTGTATTCCCGAATATTCTAGGTCACTTGGTTTCAGCCTCGATTATTGCAATTCCGGCGTGCTTTGTGTTGGCGAAGATTCTCGTGCCGGAAACTGAGAAACCCTTAACCATGGGAGGCATCCCAAAAGAAGAACAGAAGTGGTTAGCAGAAGATGGTGAGATGCTTGAGGAAGTGATTCAAGCAGAACCGATCGAGAAAATTAGTCCATTAGATGCGGCAATCATGGGCGCATTGGATGGGGTGAAAATGGCAGTCTCGATCGCGGCGGTGTTAATCCTGATTCTTGGCTTAGTGTCGTTGATCAATCAGATCTTTGCGGGATTAGCGACGGTTCCGGGTGCGATCGGAGAGGTCTTCAAAGTTGTGACATTAGCAAATATTGCAGGCGTGCTGTTCTTGCCGTTTACTTTCTTGACGGGCGTTTCGCTGGAGTGGAATGAGCTTTGGGAGTCGTCCGTCATGATTGGACGAAGATTGCTCGAAACTGCAATTCCACCTTATCAGGCCTTAGCAGCAGCAGCAGCAAGACCCGAAAATCCGATCAGCGATCGTGCGGTTCTGATCGTTAGCTATGCACTTTCAGGCTTTGCTCACTTGGCATCGGTGGGAATTTTTGTCGGTGGTACGATCGCGCTGATTCCCTCTCGTCGCAAAGATATTTCTGAATTGGGGTGGAAAGCACTCTTTGTTGGCACATTAGCCACGATGATGATTGCTTGTGTTGCAGGCGTATTTGACACAGGCACTCCTGGAATTTTGGGAGAGAAAGCGCCTGTGGTTGCGCCAAGTACCAAACCGAGTATTTTACCCGTTCCTGCTACGCCGCAATCGGTAAAAGCTTCTCCAAAAGCAGTTAAATCTCCGAAACCCAGTTCTACTCCTCGCTAAAGATTTGAGCGGCAGTAAATTCGAGATTGGGGAAAGTTGGGGAGAGACTGCAATCGTCGTTTGCAAAGATGCCGAAGGTCACGTAAGCACCATCTTGCAATTCCAAAACAGTGACAGTTCGATTTTTTGGATCGGCGATCCAATATTCAGGAATTCCGCGTTCAGCATATTGAGCGCGTTTTCTGTTTAAATCTCGATCGCGATTTTGATTGCCCGGACAGAAGTCGCTAGCAATCAGAAAATCTGCATTGCAATAGAATTGTTTCCAATGGATTCGGGTGGCAACTTAACTAATTCTCCATCGATCAATTCGTAGCGTCCTTCGAGTTCGAGATCATCGCCCGCCGCGAGATATTCTTCAAAACTAGAGAATCGTAGTTTCGCCTGAGTCATGTCTTGCTGCCTATATACCAGACAATATGCTGATTATATCAAAAGGCTTTTGACCCAGTGGAATGCTATAGTTTTTCCTGATCTCAAGCGTGATTGAACGTGATGAAACTCCCTACAGCCCTAAAAGCGATCGTTCCCAGTCGCGAACAAGTTGGCTTACGTCGAGCTTGGTATTGTGCGATCGTCTTTTTTAGCCTTACATTGATCATCTCGATCAATCGCTATTTCACGTTCTATACGTCTTACGATCAAGGACTATTCAATCAAGTCTTTTGGAATAACTTACATGGGCGTTGGTTTCAGAGTTCACTCACCTCTGGAAATTCCATTGCCACGATTGAAGATGGTGCAACTCCCACGGTTGCTTTTGTGCATTTAGGACAGCATCTTGTTTTAGATTTTCTGCTGTGGCTGCCGTTGTATGCAATATTTCCGCATCCATTGACCTTGAGCTTTCTCCAAGTCGCGTTAATGACAGTCGGTGGGCTAGTCCTGTATGCGTTAGCAAGACATTCCCTTTCACCGCAGCTATCCGTTTGGATTACGGCAAGTTACTACAGCGCGATCGCAGTTGCCGGATCGACGATCGCAAACTTCTATGAGCATTGTCAAATTCCCCTGTTTGCTTTTGGCACATTACTCGCATTAGAAAAGAAGAAATGGGGTTGGTTCTGGATCTGTGTCGTCCTCGTCTTAGGTGTGCGAGAAGAAATCGGAATTATTCTGTTTGGGATTGGGGTTTACTTACTGCTGAGTCGTCGGCATCCCCGAATCGGTCTAGCACTGTGCATTCTCAGTTTTAGCTATGTTGCTTTTGTCACGAATGTTGTCCAACCCAGATTCTCAACCGATGTGTCTCGGCTGTATTTAGCAGCCCGGTTCAGGCAGTTTGTCAACACTGATAATCCGACGACACTCCAAGTTTTATGGGGAATGATCACGCATCCGGTTGAGCTAGCAGAAAGTTTGCTCACGCCTGTCGATCGCCGAATTACCTATCTTGCGAGTCAATGGCTTTCGCTGGCATTTGTGCCTGCTTTATCAGGAGCAGCTTGGACAATTTCAGGATTTCCCCTCATCTCGCTATTTGCTCAATCCGGCGTGACTGCTTTGGCTGTGAATCTTCGCTATGCCGTTGCAGTTGTTCCGGGGGTGTTTTACGGTGCAATTCTCTGGTGGTCACAGAACCCTGAGAAATTTACACCCAAGTTTCGCCGCTGGTGGAAAGTTGCGATGGTGCTTTCTGTGCTACTAATGCTGAGCGGCAATCCGCATCGAACTTTCTCGTTTATGATTCCAGATTCGATTCGCCCTTGGGTGTTTGTCCCACTCACTCGTCAATGGGAACATGCAGGTCATATTTACAATGTGATTCGCGAGGTTCCAAGAGATGTCAGCGTCACGACGACCACGCATTTAATTCCCCAGCTTTCAACTCGTCGAGCCATTTTGCGATTACCTCTCGTTGAGATTTACGACGATCGCAATCAGAAAGTTCAGATGGACTATGCGATCGCGGATTTTTGGCAACTTCAGGAATACAGCAAAGCCTTCAAAGACAGCCAATTCTTTCTCATTCAAACGCTGGGCGCACTTGAAAAGCTTGTCAACGAGAAGCAATATGGTGTCCTAAAGGTGGAAGATGGCGTGGTGATGCTAGCAAAAGGTCAGCCGTCGAATCCTGTCATGCTTTCAGAATGGCAAAAACTTGCGACCCGCCTAAAATAACCCACTCAGTTGATGCACTTCGGCAATCGGGAATTCTAAATCTAATTCACCTCCCGATCATTTTGCTCCCCGGATCGATGCCCCATGGAGATGAAGTAAATCTTAGCTCTTATAATTTTGAGGAAATCAAATGGCTTTGAAAAAGCTGATTCTACCCGGTTTGGCTGTCACTGCTCTTGTAGGGGGTGTTGCAGGCTTCTTTTTTCTCAACGGCACCTCTTCAGATAAAACCACCCCTTTAGCGATCGCCAAAGTCCTCCCGGATGAAGCATACATGGCGGCTTTTATTTCAACAGACGATAAGAACTGGGAAAAGTTGAAAAAATTTGGCACACCAGACGCTCAGAAAGCGATCGAGCAAAGCTTTCAAAAGATGCGGCAAGACATGATGAGCGATTCTAAGGTTGATTTCGACAAAGACCTCAAACCTTGGATGGGCAACACGATGGTCGCAATCCTGCCCAGCAGCAAAAAAGATGAAGTCGAAGTCGTCGCTGCGATCGCCATCAAAGATAAAGTGAGCGCGCTAAATTTTGCTAATAAAGTTAAAAGTGATTCCAAAGCAAAAACGACTGAAACCGATTACAAAGGAGTCAAAATCGTTGAAACGGTGACCGAAAAGAGCAAAGAGCCGAGCTATACCGCCGTCCTCAATGACTCTTATCTGATCATGGCAAGCAGTCGGACTGGGATCGAACAATCGATCGAAGCGATGAAAGGCAGCGCTTCTTTTGCCAGCAATCCCGAAACGGCGACACAACTCGCTCAGAAAGACTCTGGTGAAGCAGTGATTGCCCGCATTTACATGCCCATTCCAGCTATGGCAAAGGCGATGAGCGCTGATCCTAAAATGGATGCAGCCGCGATCGAATCGTTGAAGAATTTGCAATCTGTAAGCGGCACGCTCAGCATTACCGATGTCGGTTTGCGCCTCAAAGGCGAAGTCAAAGTCGATCCCAAAATCGCAATGGATCTCAAACCCTCTCCCGGCAAAGCCTCATCTCTATTTCCTGCCGACACGTTTGCCTTACTCTCTGGCTCGAATCTCAGTTCTTACTGGAATCAAGTCGCAGAACAGTCAGAAACCAATGCTGACGCGAAGAAATTCATTGACCTGATGCGCGGCAGTAGCCAAATGATCGGGCTTGACCTTGACAAAGACGTATTTGGTTGGATGACAGGCGAATTCGCGATCGGCATGATGCCCACCGACCAAGGTGTAATGGCACAGCTTGGATTTGGTCAAGCGATGGTCTTTCAAACGAGCGATCGCAAAGCGGCTGAAGCAACTTTAGGCAAGTTGGATACACTCGCAAAGAGTCAATCGTTGTCGATCGCCGCACGGGATGTAAACGGCAAGAAAGTTACCGAATGGCAAACCCCGCAAGGCGTTCTACTCGGACATGGCTGGATCAATGACGATACGATGTTTATCGCGACAGGCGATCAACTCGTTTCGACCTTCTCAAGCCAACCGAATCCTGCACTCAACAGCAGCGATGGCTTCAAAACCGTGATGGCTGCATTGCCACAGCAAAATACAGGCTACTTCTACATGGATGTCGAGAAAATGACAAGCCTGATGAGTTGGGCCGGCTCTGGCTCGTTACTACCGTACAGCACCCTGGTACAAGTACAGTACTTCAAGCAGGGGGAACCTTCCTCTATACTAGTAGTACCAATACGCCAGCAGTAGAAGCACACAACAGAGCACAACATCTACCGCCTGCTTCGCCCCACGAGTAGAGCCTGTGTAGGATTTTACGAGGGCTATTGTTGGTACGACAGGGACGTGAACACCTTCTGTAGAGAAAACTTTGAAGCGTAAGAAAATATTCAATGAATGTATTCCTCTTCTTATTTTTCGGTTATCTTCCAGTAGAAGACCCACTTGTCTTCTACTGGCCCCTCCCCTAGATTTGATTAATCGGAAAACGACAGCCGACTATAGAAAATGAAGTACTTTTGGCACGACAGTTTTGGACAAGTAACGTCAAAGTTACCTAAATAAT
>JALOOO010000060.1 GCA_025454375.1 Leptolyngbya sp. Prado105
AGAAAGAAATCGAAAAGGCGGAAGCAGAACGTGCAGAGGTCGAGCAACGATTGACAGAGTTGGAGTATTAAGTGTGCTTTTAGCACTAATTACGGTAGCAATCTGAGAGACGGGTTTACAAAATGTCGCAAAGAGAGGTTCAAGCGTTTCAGCTAGGCAGGACTGGGCGGAGTCGTCAGCCCATGCTCTAATGCAAATCTTACAAGTTCAGTCCGGCTATTCGTTCCCGTTTTGCTGAAAAGGCGGCTGACGTATTTTTCAACATTGCGGACACTGGTATCCAGACGACGAGCAATTTCTTTGTTCATTAAGCCATCGACTACCAAATCTAAAACACTCTGCTCTCTCGGCGTAAAGTCGAGTTTCATCGGAGCAGGAGTTTGAGCGATCGCGCCGCGCTGCGTCAAGATACCGCGAATCTCTGCAATTTGCCGCGCCAGTTCTGCAATATCCGCATCTCCGTCTCCACTCGACACTTTAGCAGCAGCACGTTGCTTGAGAATGCGAGTGATGATCGCAACCAGTTCATCGGGGTCAAATGGTTTTGGTAAATAGGCATCACACCCTGCGTCATAGCCCTGAATGCGATCGTTCGTCATGCCCCGTGCCGTCAGAAAGATCACAGGTAAGTTTTCAAATCTGGGATCGTCCCGAAGCTGCTTGAGGAAATCATAGCCACTGACCTGCGGCATCATGATGTCAGTAATCACGAGATCGGGCATAATCCGCTGAACCGTATCCCAACCCTCACGGGCATTGCTGGCGGTATGCACGGTATAGCCACTATCTTCGAGATAAGCTTGCACTGCTTCTCTGAGTCCAGGCTCATCATCGACTAATACAAGTTGCTCCGGCATTTGTTGATCCCTCTGACACGTTCGCTCTTTAATTTAGCGAATTTTGGGACGGTTGTAGCATTGGTTCGATGGTATGAGCCTGGGCAGAGAGTGTCGCTTGACGCTGCCCTTCGGCACGAGCATGAAGACAGAGCAGCCCGATCGGGGTTTTGATCAGGTCAATCCCTGTGGCTTTTCCTCGAATCAGATTGAGGGTCGCGATCGGAAATTCTTTCAATATCCAGCGCAAAATTCGATACCGATATTCTGCAAAGTTCGGTTCGCGCATCAAATCAATGCCATGCAGATCGTGGAGATAGCGATTGGAGCATCCATATCTGCGCCATTGACTTTTGAGTTCGCTCAACGTTATGCGGTGACGGTGACGCACGATCGCGGTTTCTGCAAACCGAATTTGCCAAGCGGTTTGGCGCAAAATTCGCCAGCAAATATCGGCATCGCCTCCAGTCGTCAAGTAAGGGCGAAATAATCCCACTTTTTTGAAGGCTTCGACTCGGATGGCTAGATTTGCAGTCTGTCCGTAAGCGCAAAAGGGATGATTTAAGGTGTGTTTTTGAGAAAGGGTTTCTTGTCGTTCGGCGTATTGTTCTAATAGCGAATTCCCTGGTAAGGCTGTGATTTCTCCGGCAACTAATCCAACTTCTGAATCGCTGAAGGGCTGAATCAACTCTTCTAACCAATTCGGTTCAGGGCGACAATCAGCATCGGTAAAGGCAAGGATTTCACCCTTTGCGGTTTGAATTCCTAGATTTCTGGCAGCATAGGAGCTTTGAATCTGAGATTGATTGAGCGATCGCATCCTCGGATCTTCGATTTGACTCAACCATTCAGCCGTGCGATCGTTGCTATTGTTATCGACGAGTAAGCATTCAAAATTAGCATAAGTTTGAGCTTGTAAACAGGCGATCAGGTCTGGCAAATCCGCCTCACCGTTGTAGATTGGCACAATCACAGAAACAAAGGGTAAAAAGCTCATGCCGAGTTCACAGAATTCGATTCTGATGTCAAAATGCCCAAAATCATCGTTGGCGTAATGGGAGCAGGAACGGCTTCGGAAATTACCCCAGTCATTCAACTAAAAAACCTGTGATTTTATTGAGCGAAGATTTGAAGGCAGACAGATTTTTTCGATCGCCCCATCCAGATTTAGTCAGAATTGGAGAAACAGTCGAGATGGCACTGAGCCAACTGAGGGTTACTCTTGTGACACAACAATAATCAAGTCCCGCTTTTCGCATAGACTCGTAAACATTAGGATAGATGTACATCTCCATCGTGCAGGGCTGAATCGTGGCAGACAATCCAGACCAACAAAAAGAAGACTTCTTTTATCCAACCGCACATTATCGAGGAGAGTTTACTCCTGAACACCTCGCATTCAATGCAAACCTGCAAGAATTTGCCCAGCGCGTGTCTTTACTCTGCGGCTTGGAAACGTCAGGTAAGATTCCGCCAGGAGATGCATATAAGCAGATCAAAGAACTCTGGCAGCAGTTAAAAGAATCAAAGAAAAATTTCATCGATCGCTCAACCGAATCACACGATCGCTAGAAATTGCTAAGAATCGTAGTTGAAATAGTATCAATGATTTGCCCGCGAATCCTATTCGTCGGACTGATTAAATCCACATTTCTAAGCTTCCTTCTTTCGTGTGATGCGGAGGAAGAGGGTAATGTTCTTTCTTAGTTAAAGAAGAATAGAACAGGATATTGTCATGACAAATATTTTGCAGACAGCGGCTCAAGCAGGATCATTTAATACATTGCTCAGCGCGATCGACAAAGCAGGAATCGCACCCGAATTAGAAAATCTTGACGGGTCTTTCACCCTACTTGCTCCGACCGATGAAGCCTTTGCTCGATTACCAGAAGGGCAACTTGATGAATTGCTCCAAGACCTGCCAAAACTTCGTCGAGTCCTGAGCTATCACGTTTTGTCAGGCGATGTCAGATTTGAAGATCTCACAGAGATTGAAGAAGCGCCAACGCTCGAAGGATCAATCATCGCAGTCGATCATCAGGGCGGAATCAAAGTCAATAGTGTCTCGATCTCACAATCAGATATTTTGGCAGAAAACGGCGTGATTCATGCGATCGACGGCGTACTAATGCCCGCAATCCTCGCAGGGAGTTAAACGGTCTGCTATCCTAGGATCTCTTCATCGCACAAGGACAGAATTTTGAATACGTTTGCCAAGTTGACCCCTCAAACGCAGCAGAATTTGGGGGTGCTATTTACGGCAGGATTGCTCTTTTGGGCAAGTTTAGCAAGTTTGCTCCCGACCTTGCCGCTCTATGTCAAATCGATCGGCGCACCTGATGATCAACTTGGTTTGGTGATGGGTGCTTTTGCGATCGGGCTGCTTCTTTTTCGCCCCCAAGCTGGAAAAACAGCAGACAAGCAAGGGCGCAAGATTGTCTTACTCATTGGTATCTCAGCCGCAACGATCGCTCCGGTGTGTCACCTCTTGACGCAATCGATTCCAATTTTGATGCTGATTCGAGCTTGTCATGGACTGAGTATTGCAGCCTTCACGACAGCGTATAGTTCGCTCGTCGTCGATCTCGCCCCTCCAGAAAATCGCGGCGAATTGATTGGGTACATGAGCTTAGTGAATCCGATCGGCATGGCACTCGGTCCGGCACTCGGAGGCTATCTGCAAGAGTTTGCGAGCTATGCACCTGTGTTTGTGATGAGTTCAATCCTTGGTCTGATGAGTATGACCTGTGCCATGTTTGTCAAGGCTCCCCGTCTGGCGCACATGATGCAAGATCGCCCGCAGAAAGATAAGTTTTGGCAGTTGTTAATCAGCGATCGCATTCGGATTCCAACGATTACCATGCTGCTGGTCGGGATCGCATTTGGCGCGATCGCGACATTTGTGCCGCTCTACATCAAAGAATCAGGAGTCGGTTTGAATCCGGGATTGTTCTATACGGCAGCAGCAATCACGAGTTTTCTGACGCGGTTTTTGGCGGGGAAGGCAAGCGATCGTTATGGGCGAGGTCGATTTATTACGATCGGACTTTTGTGCTACGCGATTTCGATGATCGTGCTGTGGCAAGCGACGACTGCCAATCAATTCCTTTTAGCAGGAGCAATTGAGGGATTTGGCGGCGGTACATTTCTGCCGATTATGATCGCGCTGGTTGCCGATCGCTGTCAGCCGTTTGAGCGGGGAAGAATTTTTGGATTGTTTGTCGGAGGATTTGATCTCGGAATTGCTCTGGCAGGTCCTATCTTAGGTCAGGTTTCTAATCTGGTTGGATATCGCAATTTATATCTCGTTGCATCCTGTGTCGCGGTTGCTGCACTGATTGTTTTTATGACGCTATCTAGTAAGAGTGTTGCGGATTCATTTAGATTTGCATTGGGGTATGGGAAAGATCCGTATGCAGTTTCTAAAGTGAGCTAAGCAATGAATTTTCCTCATTTCATGCTCAAAGAGATTCACGAACAGCCGGACGTGATCCGAGATCAAATCGATCGAGTGATTTCAATTGGACTTCCCGATCGCATTAACATCCTCGCTTGTGGAACGAGTCTTCATGCGGGTTTAGTCGGTCAATTTCTGTTTGAGCAGATTGCAAAAATTCCCACTCAAGTGCGATCGTCGTCTGAATCGCTTTGCGCCCCGCTGCTAGAAACTCCAAATACAATTACGATCGCGATTACCCAATCCGGTGAAACAGCGGATACACTCGCAGCACTTCAGCAAGTTCAATCCAAACGCATCGCAATCACGAACGGGATTGACAGCACCATTACAAAACTTGCGGAAGATACAATTTATACCAATGCAGGTGAAGAAAAGAGCGTTGCAGCAACCAAAACATTCACATCGCAACTGATTCTTTTCTACAAGCTAGCGTTTCAAATCGCACATTGGAATCAGAAACTGAGCGATCGAGAATTTGCAGCACAGGTCGAAGCTCTGCAACAAATTCCACAACAGCTTGAAAAATTCCTATCCAACAATACGATCGCTGAAATCGCGCAATCGCTAAAAGAAACGCGAGATCTCATCGTCTTAGGAACCGGAATCAACTGCGCGATCGCACTCGAAGGCGCATTGAAACTCAAAGAAGCAACCTACACTCATGCTGAAGGATATGCCGCTGGAGAGTTTTTACATGGTTCGATCGCAGTTCTAGATTCTCAAATTCCGACATTGGCGATCGTGACCGAAAATAATATTCGTATGCAAAAAACAATCGATCGAATTCGTGCAAACGGAAATCGTGTCATTGAGATCGAAGCGAGAACCATTTCAGAATTATTCAGTCCATTTCTGACAGTCGTACAATTACAACTTCTGGCATATCACTTAGCAATCTTGCGTGGGATAGATGTCGATCGACCGAGAAATATTACAAAATCGCTCACTACTTAAGGCATAGCTAAATGGGGTTTACTAATCTTTGCGTTTTCCTCTATCGCTCACTCAAAAATTGCCTTAGGATTTGGGTGTGAATTAAAGATTGATAAAGTAATATTTCTACTGAAATGACTTCCTCTCCAGATCCTCGTCGTCGTCTCACCTCCGATGAACTCATCGCAATGTTTGTAGCATTCCTTAGCATTGGAGGCATCTTCTTCTGGGCAATCACTCAGCAAGAGTCCGGATTTGATCTCGGATCGCTGCTTGGCACACCCAGACCGACTGCTGCTCCTGCGCCTTTACCGAATGCAAGCGTTGCGCCCGATGCGCCCAATGCGACAGTAGGAATTGCGCCTGCTGCACCGCTGCCGACATTGCCGATTCCGCAGATTCAAGCGACTGACGCGCCGCGACCGAATGTGCAGAACTGTACACCCAATCTTCAACCGCCTGCTGCGAACATCCCGGCTCCGGCTCCGACCCTGCCAAATTTGGTTCCTTCTCCAACGACTCCTCCTGCTCCTGAAGCCGCAAAACCAATTACTGGATTTTCAGATGTGCCGAGCGATTTTTGGGCAGGGGCTTACATTGGAGAATTGTCTCGTCGCGGAATCATTGGCGGGTTTCAGGATAGAACATTCAAGCCGAATGAGCCGCTCACACGGGCACAGTTCGCCTCATTCTTAGGCAAAGCCTTTGGAAAGCCAAAACAGCGTCAAAGCATCGATTTTCAAGATGTTTCTGCTGATTACTGGGCAAAATCCTCGATCGATGATGCAATTGAGACAGGTTTTATGAGTGGTTACTCGGAAGGCGTATTCCGCCCCGATCAGCAGATCCCGCTCTATCAACTGCAAATTGCATTAGCCTCCGGGTTAAAACTTTTGCCCCAAGCCCCCGCTTCGCAGACTTTAGCGAAATTTCAAGACGCGGGTGAACTGCCCAAATGGTCACAGGAAAAAGTGGCGGCAGCCGTCGAATCCGGCATTGTTACAGGCTACCCCAGCGCTGAGGAGCTAACTCCAAATCGGATTGCGACTCGCGCAGATGCAGCAGCGCTGATTTATCAAGCCCTAGTCAAAGATGGGCGGATCACAAAATAGCGTCTCTATCGTGATCTCGTTTGATTTGTAAGATTCGGGAATGCTCCAAGGGGGGTAAAGCACTCGATCGTAATCTCTCCGTAAATTTACGCCCCCTTCATGCAATCCCTGATCCCATAAATTTTCTCGCTTGAATCGAACCTTTGAGGGCTTTCTTTCGTCAGAGTTCTTAATCTAGGATTTGACTCACCCGAAGCTGATACGCCACAATCGGACTTAATGCGGACTATTTTTAAGTAGCAGAACTTACCGGGTGCGTTGTTTCTCGTTGCGAATTCTGGATTAGCCTAAATAATTCCTTCCTCATGAGTCACGCCCAAGCCCTCAAATCTGGACAAGCGAAGCTCTGGATTCTCCTTGTTGGAGTCAGCCAGTATCACGATCGACGATTTCCGATTTTGCAATATTCCACAGTCGATGCTCAGCGACTGGCAGATGCGTTTGCCGAAGTGATTCAGGAATTTCCTGAAACAAATCTTAAACTGCATCACGATAGTGCGCTCCCGCCAACCTTAAGTGAAGTGCGATCGAGCCTGCAAGAAATCGTCGAAAACGCCAAACCAGAAGATACAGTGCTGTTCTATTTTGCGGGGCATGGGGCGCTCGACTCGCGAATGCAGCAGGTCGTGTTTTGCTTAGCCGACACGCAGAAGGATGCCATGCTGCAAACCGGGTTGAGCATGATTAGCCTGCTGGGAACGCTCGGGAGTTGCGCGGCAAAACAGCAAATTTTCTGGATCGATGCCTGTCATGCCAATGGGATGACGTTACAAACGGATACACCTGAGATTCTGGATAATCCGACCTGGCAGTTGATCGAGATGTTCCAGCAGCGAGCCGCCCAGAACCCAGGATTTCAAGCGCTCCTGTCTTGCGATCGCAATCAGCAATCCTGGAAGTTTCCAGAATTAGGACACAGCATTTTCAGTCATTTCTTGATTGAAGGATTGCGAGGGGGGGCGGCAAATCCTCAAGATGTGGTGATCGCTTCTGTTCTGGGAAGTTATGTCCATGATCGGATGATGCAATACATCGATCGTACCAATCAGCAGTTGGAATGGCTGCATCGAGATGAAGATCGCGCTTCAAAAGCGATCGTTCAGAAACCTGCGCGAATTGGCAACCCTCAGGCTCAACTTGCAATCGGGATTCGCCCAAAAGATCCGCTAGAATTTATTTTCCCAGATATCAATGCTCCAGGGATCGCGCCGCCGCTGGCTCGATCTGCCTCAAGGCGTAAACCGACACTCGATCCCATGGTCGAGCGCGTACCGCCACCGATCGAGAAGCCGACCCTGATCGAGCCTGCCATTCCGCCGATTCAAAAAATCATTCCCGAAACAATTCCCACTGTCGAGTCAAAGCGGGAAATCGCCTCGATCGATCCGGTACTGCCAAAAGTTCAAGAACCTGCGGATGACTCTTCTGAGCTTGAAGCATTGCTCATTGAGGAGAGTCCTGCTGAACCTGAAGCCGTTGAATTCGAGGAAATTCCTCTAGGTCTGACGGGTTCAGAAGATTTACCAATCGGCGAAGCCTTGACCCCAGACTCGATCACCGTTGAATCCCCTCTGCCTGAAATTTCAGACCCGATCGCGGTTGTGTCAGAAGCAGTTTCACCCTTTGAGATTGAGGAAGCCTCTTCAGAAATTGCTGAACTCACGCCAGAGCTTACGATCGCAGAATCGGTCATTTCTGAACCCGCTCCAATCCTTGAGAGTGAAGAAACACCTCTAGAAATTGTAGAACCGACAGAAATTGTAGAACCGACAGAATTAGACCTGATCGCGGCTGAAGCAACTCCGACATGGGAAGAACTGACGATCGCAGAATCGATGATTTCCGAAACTGCCCCAACAATTGAGTTTGAAGAAACACCTGTAGAAGTTGTAGAACCGACCCTAAACACTGCGATCGTAGAATCGATTATTCCTGAAACTGCTCCAGCGCTTGAGTTTGAAGCACCACCAAAACGCAATGAAACTCAGCGTCGAATCAAGCGTCTCCGACGCATGACAAAAAAACGTTTGAATTTGGCTGCGATCGCGTTAAATGGAGCAGTTCGCGAAGTCACGCACTCTGCTGGGAACTTCGCAACCTCCCAAAAAGCGCAGGCGAAACAGCAAGTGACTCATCTTCGCAACCAGTTCTCCAAAAAATTCAGTTCGCTGCATCAGTCCACCCAACAAGCTGCTGCTGCTCGTCAAAATCTCTACCAATCTCGATCGGCTGAAGTCAGTCAAATTGCAACAGAACCCGTTCAAAACCTCGATCGCTCACCGCGCAATCCGACCCAAATCGCAATTGAGCGAACCCAAGCGACCGAAACTCGACCCTTCAAAATCGCCGCGCTTAAAACCGCAGGCGTTGTCGCTGTTGGGATCGCAGGCATTGCACTCTATACGCATCGCAACGATCAGATTCGCGATGTGCAGACTCTCTCAAGCAATGCCACCACTCAGATGCAAACCAATCAGAACGGTGAAGCATTGGGCACAGCACTCAAAGCAGGGCAGATCCTCCAGCAAGTCGATCGTCCCTGGAATTTTGTCCCGGAGAGTCTGAGATTGAGTACGATCGCGACTTTACAACAAGCGATCTCAATGGCAGATAACGCCTCAATCCCGCTTGGAGCAATCCTTGCAAATGCAACACTCAGTCCCGATCAAAAAACCTTTGCGGTTTCAACCAATAAAAATACGATTCAGATTTGGCAACGGCAGCAGCAGCAGCGCGAAACAGAATTGAGCGGACACAAAGCACCGATTACAAAACTCATCTTTAGCCCAGATGGAAAGCGGCTCGCCTCTGCCAGTTCAGACAAAACGATTAGGATTTGGGATGTTGAGAAAGGCATTTTGATCCAAACCTTAGCGGCTCACACTCAAGAGGTCACGGCTCTAGGTTTCCGTTCGGATGGTGAAGTGCTTGCCTCGGGCAGTGCCGATCAAACGATCAAACTTTGGAGCATTTCCAATGGTCGAATTCTCGACACCTTCAAAGGACATAATGCCGTCGCAACGATCATTCGGTTTAGCCCTGACGGTCGAATTCTTGCCGCTGGAACCAAAACCAATACCATTCACCTGTGGTATCCCGATAGCCAAAACCCGATTCTACTCGGCAATCATAGCCGCACCGCAACGACACAAGGCATCAATGACCTCGCGTTCGCCCCAGATGGTAAAACGATCGCATCGGCTGGAGCGGATAAAACGATCCGACTGTGGAATGTGGGTTCAGCCAACTCTGAGCGCGAAGCCATCCCCACTCAAACACTCACCGGGCATGACGACGAAGTTACGAGCTTAAGCTTCAACGCAAGTGGAAAAATCCTGGCATCAAGCGGACGCGATCGCACGATTCGGCTCTGGAATATGCAGGATGGAACCTTCCTCAAAACTCTAATCGGCTCCAAAGACGAGATCGAACAGTTGATCTTTACTGCTAATGACAAATCCCTGTCAAGCGTTGGTAATCTCTATGGTCTAAAAGTCTGGAACCTCGACCTCGACTCACTGATGAACACAGGTTGTCAACTCGCAGGCAGCCGGACAACGGGATGCTCTTAATTCCATCGAAAGACGGATTCGTCCTATTGAGCAACATCAAAAATTCTGACTTGAGACTGAGCGATTTTTCGCCTTAACTCCTGATATGATCAATGCTCTCGAATTAGCGCAAAGGCATGTCTGTAGTTCTTTTTTTCCTTAAGACTTTCTCGATTGACCTTACACCAAATCTCTCAATTGGGGCATCAAGATTTCTTACGGCAAATCTTAATTAATCCCTGTTAAAAACTGACTAGCGCTCGATCGCACGTCAAAACCTGGTTCATTTCACCTCAATCGCTCGCAATGGAGACTCAAAATTTAAGTTTTCCACAGGTTCGTGCGCGACTTTTCCACAGGAAAGAATGGTTTTCCACAGGGAAAAAAGTGATTCTATGGAGAAACCGTGTTTATACTGAAAGTTTTATCAGAAAATGTATAATCGTGAGCCACAACGTTCAGAATTTAGAAAGTCAAATCGCTGAAACCCTCATTCTTCCATTGGATCACGCCTAGAATGATCCTTCACGATACATTTTTTGGCATTGACAAAAACTCATGTTGTCACTGACAATAAGACCGTCTCAGAACCGATTCAGAAACGGCTGAAACCATTACATATGCTAAGTTTTAGCTGATTCAGGTGTGCAAAGTAGCACGTTGAATCTGGTTAAGTTTTTTTTGATGCAAATCAAAGTTTTCCACAGCCTGCTGAAAACTTCAGTCCGTTCGCTTATGTCTTCCAATCGAGATCTTGTATGTACCCGATCATCAGCATCTTAACCGACCTCCCCGAAGCCCTACACCACTCCTTGACTCAATACCTGGAACAACATCCAGATTGGGATCAAGACCAAGTTTTAACTGCCGCATTGAGCCTCTTTTTATTGCAAAATGGAGAATGCGATCGACAAACCACTTCGGTTTATCTCGATTCGCTTTTCAAACACTCCACTTAATTATTTTCTATGGCATATCAGTGGTTTAAGGCATTTCATATTGTGGGAATTGTCTGCTGGTTTGCGGGAATGTTCTACTTGCCTCGTCTGTTTGTCTATCATGCTGAGGCAAATGAACAACCGGAACCCGCTCGCAGCATTCTCAAAGCGCAATATCAAATTATGGAGAAGCGCTTATACAGCATTATCATGACTCCCGCGATGCTGTTGACGATCGTCATGGCGATCGGGTTAATTTCGACGGAGCCAGATGTTTTGAAGGAGACTTGGCTGCATGTCAAATTAGGCTGTGTGGCATTGCTAGTAGGCTATCATCATCTGTGCAAGCGGATTATGAAACAATTTGCAGCAGAAACTTGTAGAATGACGGGTCAACAGTTCCGCTGGTTTAACGAATTTCCAACGGTGTTCTTTGTGGTTGTGGTGATGTTGGCAGTGTTTAAGAACAATATTCCAACGAGTGCTACAGCTTGGGGCATTTTTGGCATGACGATCGCGATGGCGGCATTCATTCAACTCTATGCGCGTAAGCGACGCTTAGCAAAAGAACAACTGGCAGCATCTTCTACAACTGAAGTAAGTGCATAAGTTAATTTTCTCCATAGCTATTAGAAAGACGTTCAGGTGAGCGTCTTTTTTAGTAACTTTTCAGTCAGGGAGAAACCTAAGATGAATGCCAAAATGATTTTGAGTACGATCGTGTCTTTTGGGATTGTAGCGCTCAGTAGCTTACCCGCTTCTGCTAGGGATGCAGTTCTCAGAGCGAACTTTCGAGATTCTACAATCAATCTCAGAGCAACTCCTAGTATCAATGCGCCCCTTCGGGGAATCGGATTGCCCGGAGATCGCGTGACGATTTTAGTTGAAAGAAGAATCGCGAATAACAAGCTCTGGTACTATGTGAGGTTCCGAGAATCGGGTGCTGAAGGATGGATTGATGGAACTTATGTTCAACCTGTTGTAACACCATCACCAACTCCTAGAAGTCAGGGAGGAACTATTGACTCACCTCCATATACTGATGATTCTCGATACATTATTGGACCCTACGAAGTCAGAGTTTTCTTTGAAGGCGGTCAAGCTTATGTAAATGTATTCAATAGTCGAACCAAACGAATGCGATTAAACAGTGTCCCAGTTGAAGTTAGAGAAAGCCCTGATGGGACGACCTATGAAGGGCGCAGTATTGTGCTGTTTATCGGCAGAAATGGCAGAAACACAATCATGTTTGACTAACTGAAGCCGTGCGATCGCTTATCTCTGGCGATCGCATTATTTTCCTAACAATTTCACCAGACCAATTCCACCAAAGTACAATCCCAAAACCGCTCCCCCAAGCAAACTTTGAGTCAATGGATCTGTCGAAGGCGTGATCACTGCGCCCAAAACGGCTGCCCCTAGCAGCACATACTTCCAGCCTGCCAGCATAGTTTGAGAAGAAACAATCCCTAAAAACCCAAGCAACGCCTGCACCACTGGAATCTGAAACGCTAAGCCAGTACTAAACATAAGCAACAGGACAAACTCAAAATAGCGATCGATCGACCAAGCCTGTTCAACAACGTCTGCTCCATAAGTAATAAAGAAATTTAGCGCAGCCGGAATCAGTAAAGCATAGGCAAACGCCAATCCCGCTAAAAATAAAATACTTGAGCCGAATATGACTGGAGCGAGAAACCGTTTCTCTTTTCGCGTTAGCCCCGGCAGCACAAACGCCACAATCTGATACAAAATCATCGGAGCCGCTAAGATTAGACCGCTATATCCCGCAACCTTCATCGAAACAAAGAAATATTCTCCAGGCGCAAGCTGAAGAAATTTCACCCCTGCCGCAGGCACTTCGAGAAATTGCACCAAAGGTCGGACGTAAATAAAGCACCCAATAATGCAAACGACGATCGCGATCAGGGAATAAAAAATTCGCTGTCGCAATTCTTCTAAATGATCAAACAGCGACATCTCAACATCATCGAGAATATCTTCGTCATCCGCAAGGGTTGGCGAGTCGGCAGGGGCGAGATCATCCGCTGTCGTTGGAGTGATATCGCTCGTTTGGGTGGTTTCGAGTTCCGAGGGAGCCGTCATGGATTTCGTGTTTCTGTCCGATGGGTTGTACTCATTGTATCGAGGACGGGGATGGAGACAAGATGCTTCGCATCTTTTAAATCGAGTGGTTGAAGGAGACGCGATCGAGGATGACTGACTCAAAATCTCTTGTATAGTTGGAAAAATACTGCTCCACATCAGGGTTTAGAACTTTATCCCCTTTAGAAACTTTCAGAGTCTCATGCTGCTTGCGAATCGATATCAAATTGTGCGGATGTTGGGCGAAGGAGGGTTTGGGCAGACCTTTCTGGCAGAAGATACGCAAATGCCTTCTCGGCGAATGTGTGTGATCAAGCAATTGAAACCGATGACGAGTGAACTCTCTGTCCATCAGGTGATTCAGGAGCGATTTCAGCGAGAAGCCGCGATTTTAGAAAAATTAGGCGAAAATCATCCGCAAATTCCCCGGCTCTATGCCTACTTCAGCGATGCCGGACAATTTTATCTGGTGCAAGAATGGATCGAAGGGAAGACGCTAGAACAACTGGCTACAGATTCCGCCCATTTTAATGAGAGTTCTGTGCGTAAAGTTCTGCTCGATCTCTTGCCTGTTCTAGAATTCGTTCATGAGCAGGGAATGATTCACCGCGATATCAAACCCGAAAATATCATTCTGCGAAACTCCAATCAGGAGTCAGTGCTAATTGACTACGGTGCAGTCCGCGAAACGATGGGAACCGTGTTTAATTCGAGAGGCAATCCTACTAGTTCGATCGTAATTGGCACGCCCGGTTACATGCCTTCAGAACAAGCCGCAGGTAGACCCATCCCTTCTAGCGATCTTTACAGCTTAGGCTTAACGGCGATCTATCTGTTGACGGGCAAACCGCCACAGATGTTAGAGACTGATCCGCAAACTGGAGAAATCCTGTGGCAGCAAGATGCACCTCAGTTGAGTGCCGAATTTTCGACAATTTTGACCCAAATGGTGCGATCGCATCCGCGCGATCGCTATGCCAGCGCCACACAATTGCGATCGGTTTTAGCATCTCCCTCCGCGACCATTCCTCCCGCTCAAACTCACCAAACGAGGAGTGCGATCGCGACTGCAATGCTGGCATCTAACCCTTCTAGCGTCGTTGCGCCTGCATCACCTGATCGCTCAAAACTGATCACGATGGGACTGATCGGAAGTGGATTTCTAATCGCTGCATTGGGGATCAGTTTTTTTCTCAATCGTGACAATGCTCCAACTCCAGTTGTGCAGTCGCCTACAGCCAGTCCGACTCGATCGCCCAGTCCTTCTGTACAGGCAAGTCCTCTGACTCCTCCTCCCGACCAACCGATTCCGACTCGATCGCCTGATATGACTCCACCCCCAGTTCAAACGCCTCCTGCTGCGGCTCCCGCCCCATCACCCAAGGGTCAACCGCTGACAGGTCAGGCAATTTTAGCTGGAATTGCAGGCGGACAGGTGCGAGTGTATGCTGAACCTTCGACGCGATCGACTTCACCGCATTATGGGTTAACGGGCGATGAGGTGACGCTGCTGCAAGAGATCAAAGGAGACGATCGAGAAACTTGGTACTATGTGAAATTTCCTTCGGGGGCAACGGGTTGGATTCCAGAAGCACAGACCCGTTTAGACAATGACAATCCAGATCTAGTCGATGAGTTTCCGCGATCAGCACAGCTTATTGGTCAAACTCCAGGCAGTCGCGTGAATATTCGCTCTGCGCCTTCGATGAGTGCTAGCTCTCCGAATTATGGATTAGTCGGTGATACTGTGATTGCATTAAAACAGGCTCAAGGCGATGATGGTCGGTTTTGGTACTTTGTCCAATTTCCTTCTAATGCCACCGGATGGGTGCGTGCAGAGGTCATCGAACTCACTGCGCCTTAGAATGTGACGGGGAATTTAGGGGACAAAGAACTCAGCAATCACAAAGCCGATGACAACTTCATCGAGTTTAAGCTCGCACAAGTCGCTGGAGTTGGCGGCTTTCAAGTTCTAGTACACGACGAGCAAAATCTGGATCACGATCGAGCAAATCATCGATCGCATCGATAGGAACTGCTAAAATTCGCGTGACCTCGCTTTCGGCAACGATCGTATTTTCAGAGCTACTATGCGTCAGGATCTCTAGCTCATCTAGAATCTGCCCAGGATGTAAATGCTCAACGCGCACCTCGTTCTCTAATGAATAGTGAATTTCAGCATCCCCCTCAAGCAGCAGCAGCAATTCTCGACAAGTATCGCCCGCTTCTGTGATCACGGCTCCTTTTGAGTAGAGTTTGACCTGGGAGCGATTGCCAATTTCAATTAAGGTACGTGGCTGAATCCGGTAGAAGAAATCACTGTTCGATAAGTAAACGAGCTTCTCAAGGTCTGGAAGCTCTGTGAGATTTGAAACAGGTAGCTTTTTCGCTGTATTTTGCACAATCGGCTCACTGTCTTCGAGTGTGTCAGCCAGTGATTTAACTCGATCGCGATTCAGTTGAGCGATCGCATAAAGCGTTGTCGCTTGCACAATAGGGCTGTAATGGGTGAGCAAAAGCTCTAAGTAACCGATCGTATCTTGAGTTGAAAGCTCTGAGAGATCCGACTGTGCAGATCTCGTAACCTGCGGATTGTACTTTTGTAGTTCAGAAATAATCAGGTCTTGTCTGCGTTGGACGGTTTGCTTTAAAACTTTGAGTACTTCTGGATGATCGCGCAGGATCGGATGATTTAAAGCGCGATCGCATTCGATCCATTCTGAGAGTCTTGCCTGCAATCCTGCTGCTTTCTCCCGCGCATCTGGAGAAAGTCCACTCTGAATCCATTCTTCTTCTTGCGGCGTGATCGAGTACACTTGATTGAGCGCACGAATCGTCGTTCCATCTTGTTGTTGTAGTCGCATCAGACGCTCTAGCGACTTTTGGTAGCCTGTTAATCGGATTTGATTTTCTAGCGATCGCTGACGATTTGGGTTGAGAATTTCTGGATCTTCGATGCCTAATTCTTCTAGGACTTCGCGGTGTTCATCATCTGACACGCCTAATTCCTGCCGCATCTGCTTGAGAACTTCTAAGCTACTGGAATAGTTCACATAGCCTTCTTCTAGTGCTTCTTTGACAACACCTTTATAAGCTTCGTGTCGCTTCTCACGAGTGAAGCCAGGAAGAATCTTTGCGAGGACATAGACTTCATTGGTGTGCAAGTCATCGAGCGAGCGACCATCTAAATATTGAGAGACATCAATCTGCATTTTTGCGAGTTGCTTGCGGAAACGACTGGCTAGATTTTCGCGCGAATATAGGTCAGGGCTGCGTCTCCAAGCTTGCTGTAGCCAAAGTGTACTGAGGAATACCAGTACAATATCAAAACTTGCTTGTACCCAGTAAGGCATCAATCGCAACAAAGGACGACCCGCAAAGAAGAAGAAGAAATTAAAAATTCCAAAGGTACAAATTGCAAAAATCCGATGCTTAACAAGGTCAGGATTGAGTTTAAGCTGAGCCTTGAGCCGTTGCTCGATCCACTTGCCCATGAAATAAGCGATCGCGCTCGAAGCGCCTAAAACGAGCGGCACTGCCAGGATTTTAGGAATATTGATCGCCTGTCCCTTCAGATACAAGCCGGGACTCATCAAGGAAGCCAGTTGATCAGGATCACGATTCCAAGCGCCAGAAAAGTAATAGTCCCAATTTCCGGCATAAAGATAGTAGTAAACGAAGTAACCAATCACCAAACCAACATAGCCATAGCGAATCAAAGATTCCTCTGGCTTGTTCAAGCCATCCCAGTAAGTTCGCTCAGAATCAATATCAATACAAGGACTTTGGCAGGCGACGCAGGCACTTTTTTCTTGACCCTCCTCCACAGTGCGGCACATAGACTGCGTGATTTGGCTATCACTCATATGAGCTTTACTCCCTAGCAACCCTCTCGGCTCACTAAAAATCGTCTGCACTGGAGCCATCGGACAAAAGTACTGACACCAAGACTTTCCGCCATAAAAATATCCAACTGAGATCGCCGCTATGATCGTGAACAGGAGCCATAAGCCCAGCACCACGCGATCGGCATTAAAGAATAGAATTCGCCCGCACAACCCGGCAAACAGCCAGCCAAACTGCACATAGGGATAGTTCTTTCCTAACCAGGAATCAGCGCTAACTTTTGCTAACTCATATCGCACTTTCCCGGTCTTCTGATTTTCCCGCTTGAACTGACGCTGCCAACCCAATGCGCGCGGGATTTGGGAGAGAAAACTCAAAGGACAGATTCGCCGCCAGAGTTCGTGCCCAAAGATCAAGAGGATGAGAATTGCAGAAGGCACGATCGCGCCCCAAAATAGGATCGCGCCAATAGGATAGGGTTGCTCTGTCAAACAGGTTCCTTGGACTGGCACGCACTCTCCCGTCAGCCGCAATGGACTCCAAGGATGAGTCGGTTCTGTCAATGCAGCAGTCCAAGGATCATAGAACAAAGAAGCAATCACAAGCAGCCATCCAAGAGTCAGAACCCATCGGACGAGGTGCATTTGACGTTCTGGCAGTTGTGCAAACATAGAAAACTCAATACTAATCAATATCTATTTTTCGATGTTACAGTCTCACGATAGAGATTGTGGTGGATAGTATCTGTAGGGTATGTATAGAGAAAACTCTCTAGCACTGTTCAACCATTAGCATTAGAGCAGTGCTGGTGATCAAACCCGCTCCAAAAGCATCTCGCATCTGATCTGAAGCAGATTTTGAGAAACGCATGAACTAAGTAGTTATTGATGCTGTCTTTCACATAGAGATGTCGTTCGTTGTGCCAAATAGTCGTTGATTATTGGTTTCGTTCTCTGTAAATAGCAGCGAAGTCACGCACCACAGTAGAAATAGTAATCTTTGTTCACTCAGATATGAACCCCACTTGTGCCAATCTGCCCTCCCTGTTCGGTTTTGGTCAAGCCGCTGTTGCTTAATGCTCATCACGGTATCTCCAAGTCTCTTATAGTCTTAAGCTTGAAAGATAAATCGCGAAGCAGCAGTTACTATAAATATTTAGTATTTCTAAAGATGCTTTAGGACAGAAACGTCATCTATTCCTCAAGAATGATTTATAGCAGTTTCATATCCTTTATCGTAGCAAACGGCATGATTTTTGCCTTTTTACAGGAGGTTTTGATGAAAGGGCTAGCTGGAAAGACGGCATTAATCACAGGCGCAAGTTCTGGAATTGGCAAAGCGATCGCGATTCGTCTAGCCGAAGAAGGCTGTAATGTTGCCATTAACTATCGCAGTAAGCCAGACGAAGCAGAAGCTGTCGCCACGATCGCGCAACAATCAATCACGGGACAAACACTATTTATTGACGGGGGACTGACGCTGTATGCAGATTTTAGAGAATCCTGGTCTGCCTAGTCCGGTGGTTCCTGCGCGGGCGCGTTTGGGTGAATGTCCGGTGTGGGATGTCGATCGACAGGTGCTGTTCTGGGTTGATGCTTACAATTATCGAGTGCATCAGTTTGATCCAGCCACTGGAAGAAATCGCTACCTTGAGACGGGCGATGTTGTTAGTGCGATCGCTCTTGCAAGTCAGAATCGGTTGTTAATTGCTTTACGCGATCGGCTTGCTTTTCTGAATGTAGAGACGAGTGCAGTCGAGGTTGTCCATCAGATCAAGTTTCCCTGTCCGAATACTCGCTTTAATGATGGCAAGTGTGATTCTCAAGGGCGTTTCTGGATTGGGTCGATCAGTGATGCACCCGAGCAAGCCGAACTTTATCGATATGATCCTGATGGTTCGATCCATTTGATGGAGACAGGGTTGACGATTTCAAATGGATTGGGTTGGAGTCCAGATGAGTCAACCTTTTACTTAACCGATTCTGCGAAGCATTTGATCTATGCGTATGATTTTGATGTCGCAAGGGGTGCGATCGCGAATCGGCGTGTCTTAGTTGACTTGAGCAAAGAGGTCGTCGATGGGGTCACAGTCGAGCCGGATGGAATGACGATCGATCAAGCAGGAAATCTCTGGTCTGCACTTTGGAATGGGTGGCGAATTGCTTGCTTTAATGCCAAGGGCGAAGAGATTCACACGATTAAATTGCCGATACAGTGTCCGACGAGCGTGACATTTGGAGGGGCTGAGCTTAGAGATTTGTATATTACCTCTGCTTCTGTGGGATTGAGTCAGAAGCAGATTTTGAAAGGATTTAATGCTGGAGATTTGTTTTGTGCTGCGGGTCAAACTGCGATCGGTCGATCAAGTGAGATGTTTGGATAGCAATGGATCAAAACTACTCGATCGCGCTCCCGCGCCGACTGCCAAACAGATGTGCATAAACATAGGTTAGTACACATCCAAATAGCACAATCTGAAACGTCAGAAAAATCCACAATAGCAAAATCATCACGCTGCCAATCACGCCATAAGACAGAAAAGCACCCCCAATCGAGATCACACTATTACTGACTAACTGCTGCAATCCGACCAACCCAGCAGTCGTTAGCAATGCTCCTAACCAAACATCATTCCAAGCGACAGGCACTGAAGGCAAAATCTTGAATAAAATACAGGTTGCGATCGCCAGGATAAAAAATGTCCAACCTGTCTGAAGCCCCCTTGTCAACTGCAATTCATCAATCTGCAAAAATGCAAATGTCGCTTGAAATGTGACGACAAACCGAAGAATCGCTTTAATCGCAATGCTCGAAACGAGCGAAGAAAGTAACAGTAACCCAGCCCCCATCATCAGTAAAAACGAAAATAGTTTATTGACCACAAAAAACAACACCATCTTTGAAATCGACCCCCTTTGAGCAGATCGATTCGGCGATCGCCAAATCTGATTCACCGAAGCTCTCAAAATTCCAAACACCGAACTCGCCGTCCAGAGCAATAGACTAAACCCAACAATCCCTGCACCCGCACTATTCTGATACAGAGTAATCATTGTGTCTCTGACTAATTCATGCACTTCCGGCGGCAAAAAACGCTGCCCAGACGCTTGGATTTGCTGAAATGCCTCTGTCCCCGGCTGAATCAATGAACCCACAAAGCTCAAAATAACAAGCAGCATCGGGAACAAGGAAAACAGCGCAAAGTAAGACAAAGAAGCTGCCATTCCAGGACAATCATCCTGATTCCATTTGATTGCAGTTTGAATCAGAAGTTGAGCAGGTTTTGAAGCACGAAGATTTTGCAGCATTCTAAAGCGTCATCGGTGAGATGGGTTCTATCGATCATATCCACCAACTTGATTCGTGCGGAGAACCCAAGCCGACGCACCATGGTCTAGAAACACCTTGACGATCGTATCACTGGCTTTACGCGGGAGTAACGTCCGTCGAAACGCATTTTTCTCAGGCTGCAACCCTCAATTTGAGCCTGTTGTGGCGAGTGGAATCGACTGCGCCTCATCAAACTCCGGCAGCGTCGCTAGCTTCCGAATCGAGACTTGTACATCCATCCCCAAATAGTCCCCGGCTTCACCAAACCACGACCCCGACAGCGGCATGACCTGTCCCGGATGACGCGCGATCGCGACTCGCATTAAGTCATATCCTGCCGTGATTCGATTCGTCGGATCATAAGCTCGCCATCCTGCTCCTGGCAAATAAACCTGAACCCAGGCATGAGTCGCCCCCGATCCCGTCATCCCAATTTCACCCCCGTCGAGCGATGAATCATAGAGATAGCCACTGACAAATCGACAAGCTAACCCCAGCCGTCTCAATGCCTCAATCATCAGCCAAGCATAATCTCGACAGGTTCCAGATTGTAAGCGCAAGGTTTCTGCTGGACTCTGAGTGCCTTCGACTTCTCGTGCTTCATAGGTCAAAGTCTGATTAATGCAATCCATCATGCGTTGCAGGACATCCAACGTATCGTCTTGATCCCCAGCGACAAAGCGTTTTGTCCAGGTTGCAAGGCGACCTTCAGGATCTTCCGTGTGAGGGCGAATGAAGCCCGATAGATCACTCCACTCGTCCGGCGTATATTGAACCGGGATCTGATCGGCGCGGTGATCAAGGGGAAAGTCCTCGATCGTCGGAATGCCAAAATGCTCGGCTCTAACTCGATAGATGACGGTGAGTTCTTTTGCAGGCTCACGAAAGGTGAGTAACGTTACATTATTTGAGAGCGTATCCATCATCCAGCGAGTTTCACAAGGAATATTCGCATTCAGTGAGTAGCTGAGGATGCGTCCACCATAGCCTGTGCTAGGTAAAAAAATTGCACGATGCTCCCCAAACGTCACGAAATTGCGATACCGATAAGTCGTGGTGTGTTCTAGGTCGTAAATAACACTCATAGCAGGTTGAAAACAAAAAGCCTCAATGACGATCGATCATCACTGAGGCATGAGAATTTCGGAAAATCGAACTAAATTTCTTCGTCTTTGCGCTCTTGGCTGAGGCGATTGATCAGATTGAGAACCTGATCGCCTCGTTCGAGCGATCGATCCTCGATAAAGATAACTTCGGGAGTACGGCGCAATCGAATCCGCTGCCCCAACTCACTGCGCACAAAGCCTGTTGCCGATTTTAAGCCTGCCATCGTCTCGGCTTTAGCTGCATCATCTCCATAAATGCTGACAAAAATCTTGGCGTGCTGTAAGTCGCCTGAGACATCAACATCTGTCACGCTCACCATGCCAGTGCCAACGCGATCGTCTTTGATGCCATTTAACAACATTAGACTGACTTCGCGTCGGATCGATTCTGCGACACGAGCCATTCTTCGATCTGTCGCCATAACATTTCGTTCCTATTGGGTGCTTAAGGTTTTGATTCTAACATTTCCAATGTTCTACCCAGGATTTAAGCCCAGCATCGCCCGTAAGGTGAAAGAGAGAAAGGCAAAACTCGCCATCAGAATGCCAACAGTTGCGATCGCGGTCACAGGACGCTTGAACAATGGAGCAAAGGGCGCAAGAAAATTTAGAATCACACCGAAAATAACACCAAAGATAAAGCGTGGATACTTAGAAACAGTATTCCAAAGGTCTTGCATCATAACTTTAAGTTCCTAAACTATTCTCATCATATCGAGAAGGCGATCAATTACAAAACCTGATCAAATTGCAATTTGCGATTTACATAATCTGATCAGATCAAATGTATTTTAGATGTTAAATATTAATCATGATGACTCAAGTGAAAACCCCCGTTTCGCCCCGTCCTTTTATCAAATGGGCAGGTGGAAAAACTCAACTGATTTCGCAGTACGCTGACTATTTCCCGAACCAATATTTAAATTACTATGAGCCGTTTGTAGGCGGTGGGGCAATTTTTTTTCATCTCCAACCTGCAAGAGCTTTATTGATCGATGTCAATCTTGAATTGGTCAATGTCTATCGCTGTGTGCGCGATCGCGTTGAGGATTTAATCGAGTGCTTAGAGCAGCACCACGAACGGCATAGCCCTGAGCATTACTATCAAGTGCGCTCACAGCTTGCCGTCTCCGATGATTGGTTTGAGGAGGGGGCGAATGTCGGTCGAGCCGCTCGATTAATTTACTTAAATAAAACTTGTTTCAACGGATTGTACCGAGAGAATTCCAAAGGGCATTTCAATGTACCGCTTGGAAGTTATAAGAAACCAGCAATTTATGATCCAGAAGTTTTAAGAGCAGATGCGATCGCGCTTCAGTTTGCCGAAATTGAACCGGGTTCATTTGAGCAGATTCTAGACTATGCCAGAAGTCCGGAGGATTTTGTCTACTTCGATCCGCCTTACTATCCGCTTAGTCCAACTAGCAGTTTTACAGCTTACAATCGCTACTCGTTTAATCAAGACAAGCAGATTCGGTTGCGAGATATTTTGGCTGAGTTAAGCGATCGAGGAGTCAAGGTCATGCTCTCGAATTCTGACTGCGAGTTTGTGCGAGACTTGTACAAAGATTTCAAGATTCACACGATCTATGCCACCCGCAATATCAACTGTAACGCTGAGAAGCGCGGCAAAATTACAGAAGTTCTTGTGACAACGTACTAGTCTGCACACATCATTAGGGATTGGGT
>JALOOO010000061.1 GCA_025454375.1 Leptolyngbya sp. Prado105
CTGCGGTTTATTGCCAAGTCAGCACAGTTACCGATTTCCTTAGAAACGCCCATTGGGAAGGAAGAGGATTCTCGGTTAGGTGACTTTATCGAATCGGATGGTGAAACACCGGAAGATCAAGTTTCTAAGAACTTGTTGCGTGAAGATCTTGAGGGTGTTTTGGCAACGCTCAGCCCTCGCGAGAAAGATGTATTGCGCTTGCGCTACGGTTTGGATGATGGTCGGATGAAGACCCTCGAAGAAATCGGTCAAATCTTCAACGTGACGCGCGAACGAATTCGTCAGATCGAGGCGAAGGCGTTGAGAAAATTACGACATCCAAATCGGAACAGTGTTCTGAAGGAATACATCCGATAAGGATTAAATCCTTTGGTTGCAAGCTCGATGACTCATGTCATCGAGCTTTTCTATTTGAATGGAAACGGACGCTGGCTTTTTTGGCGAATGCCTCTTCTCAGGAGTAGAGTCCATCTATTGCCCAGCGCCAAGCAAGCGTTTTCTCAGACCGTACATACGTTTCAAATCGATATTTATCCCGTTGCTCAATCTGTATCAATTCAAATTCTGACAAGCGATCGCGCCATTCTAAAAAGAAAACATCCCCGGAATAATCGCCTTCTACGATCGTTAATTCCATCCGGTCAACAAAATCTAACGCTTGCCGATAAATGGATGCACCGCCGATGACAAAGAGTTTCGGATCAGCAGAGTCAAATGCTTGAGACAGCGATCGGACAAATTCCACGCCGTCTGCCTGACATTTCTGTGAAGAGATGATAATATTTCGTCGTTGAGGTAAGGGGCGTTTTTGCAAATCGAATTCCCAAGTTTTTCGCCCCATAATGACGGTATGATGCAGCGTGAGTTGCCGAAATCGTTTGAGATCTTCGGGGATCGACCAAGGAAGCTTCCCACGATCGCCGATCACTCCATTTGTTTGCGCGATCGCAGCAATCAAGATAATTTCGGGCATCGTTTGACTTTGGATAATTTAGGCAATTCATCACATAATTAAGACTCACAGTTGCAATTGATGATTACAATTTGTAAATTCTATACGAATCGTCTTCAGCCAATCTACTTCTCTCATGGACGGTAAATGGATACAGAGAATTACTTAAATCACCCGACGTTTGGGCTACTCTTCCGGGTGTGTTTGGTCGAAGAAAATCGAGAGCTATTCAGCACGCTATATGCACAAAGACTATTCTTTCTGGTTTTTAGCAGTTCTGATGGATTAGAGTTTGAGCCGCTTGGACGAACCGATGCGAAGATGCTCGTTGAAAATCGCATGAGAATCTTACGTCGAACGGGTCTGAACAAAGAGTACGATCAACTGCAAGTGATTCATAAACGCACGTTCCAATGACCGAGTTGATCGATCGTATTGTTCAGTTTCGCGCATCCATTCCACCGCATGTTCGAGTGATTGCAGTGACCAAAACGGTTTCTGTAGAGGCAATGCGGGCAGCTTATGCAGCCGGAATTCGAGATTTTGGTGAGAATCGGGTTCAAGAAGCCGAGGTAAAACGCTCAGCACTCGCGGATCTCAGCGATGTGACTTGGCACTTGATTGGGCATTTGCAGAGTAATAAGGCGAAAAGTGCGATCGACTTGTTTGACTGGATTCAATCGGTGGATAGTTTGAAGCTGGCGCAACGACTCAATCGCTTGGCACAAGAACAAAATCGCCATCCTCAGATTTGTCTGCAAGTGAAGCTACTGCGTGATCCCAACAAAACAGGATTCTCGATCGAGGAGCTTTGGGAAGCCTTACCGCAGCTTTCAGAATTGCTGCACTTACAGATTCGAGGATTGATGGTGATCCCGCCGATGGGTCTCGATGAGGCTGGGACTTTGGCAGTCTTTCAGCAGGCAAAAGCACTAGTTGAAAAGATTCATCAGCAAACGGGGCTACCGCTGGATCAACTTTCAATGGGAATGTCGGATGATTATGCTTTGGCGATTCAAGCGGGGGCGACGATAATTCGACCGGGACGAATTTTATTTGGCGCAAGAGTCCAACTAGCGTAGCGCTGTTCAAATAAGGGCAAAAAATACCGTATCTAGCGTTTGCATCTCGCTTAAAACGTCTTCTCAAAAATGATTGTGTTACAGTCGAAGATTAGTGATAGTTTAGAAACTCTAAAACCGTTAGCAACGGTTTGTGACTGCAAACTTTAATGCTTGCGAAGTAACAAAAATCACGAACTATTCCTTTGATATTCGTAGATTCTAGTTATAAATTAGGCGAGTGGTGCCAAATGCTCTAAATTTAGATTGGGTAAGAAAAAGCAGTAGAATCCTATCGGAATGGAGATCGCTTTATTCTGGCAGAAATCGCTTTCAGTGCATCAATCCATCTAGAGATCCCAACAATTTAGATCGGCTAGAAGGGTTTACCTCATAGAAGTGCGACGAATTTAAAGGAAATTTTCAAAAAAATGATCCAACTTTCAAAAGTACCGATACAATTGCACGCGGAGGGCAAAATACTCCGAACGAAGTGTGCAACTTCTATCTCTGGATGTATACTAATTCTTCAATTCGTTATTTGTGCAGCGGTATAAGAACTTATCTAAGCTGTCAAGCAACAAAATTGAATTTGCCTTCCGGCAATGCAGCTTGGAGATAAAGCCCAGTATTAAAGCTGAGTCGGTGGTGTCTCTACTACTCTCAATGATTTGACCGTAACTTTTCCAGAGAACTCGAACTTATTCGGATGGAGCGTGAACAGTGAGTATTTTTAGCAAATTGCGTGATTTTGTTGGACTCAATGAACCTGTTGAGTACGAATACGAATATGACGAAATGGATGGGCAAGAGTATCAGACTCTTTATCAAGAAGAGGCAGTTCCCGCTCCTGTTGCGACTACAGAAGAAACCCAGCCACGACGCAATCGTTTTCGCGATCGGGCTGTCGGAATGAACAGTGAACCAACAAATGTAGGAGCAGCTATGAGCAATGTGATTGGAATGCCGGGTGCAGCAAACGGAATTTCGGAAGTGGTGGTGGTTGAACCCCGCACGTTTGAGGAAATGCCCCAGGTGATTCAAGCGCTGCGTGAACGGAAATCTGTGGTGTTGAATTTGACGATTATGGATCCGGATCAAGCTCAACGTGCAGTTGACTTCGTTGCAGGCGGAACCTACGCGATCGATGGTCATCAAGAGCGGATTGGCGAAAGCATCTTCTTGTTTACCCCAAGTTGTGTTCAAGTTAGCACGCAAGCGGCTGTGCTAAATGAAGTGCCTGCTCCTGCTCCTGCTCGCCCCCGTGCATCGACTCCGACTCCTGCTTGGGGAACCGAACCGAGAGCGGCTCAAGGTTAGTCAGAATCTTTGGATGAAGGGTGAAAGATATGATAGATCTGTAGCCCTCTATTCCATTTGATAAGAGGACGGAAGATTGGTGAGAAAATTTGGCATGATTGGCGGCGGGATGATGGGGGAAGCTCTCTTGTCCCGCCTTCTCGCGCAGAAGGTATTTGAGAGTTCTGCGATCATAGTGAGTGAGCCTGCCGAGGCAAGACAGGACTATTTAGCCCAGCAGTATCAGGTTCAGGTCACGAGTGAGAACCAGCAAGCGGCAGAATCAGAGATTGTTTTGCTAGCGATTAAGCCTCAGATTTTTCCAACGGTTGCGAAAGAGTTAGCAGGGCAACAGAGTTCTGCGTTAATTATTTCAATCCTGGCAGGGACGACGCTGAACCAGTTAGAGGCAGTATTTCCAGGACAGCCTGTGATTCGAGCAATGCCGAATACGCCTGCGGCTGTAGGGGCAGGGATCACTGTGATCGCAGGTGGACAATATGCGGAGCAACATCACATTGAACAAGCGACTCAGATTTTAGGCACAGTTGGCAAAGTGGTAGAAGTGCCAGAGTCGATGTTGGATGCGGTGACTGGATTGTCGGGATCAGGTCCAGGCTATATCGCGATCGTGATTGAAGCGCTAGCCGATGGGGGAGTTGCAGCCGGGTTGCCGAGAGCGATCGCGATGGAGTTGGCGATTCAAACGGTGAAAGGAACGGCTCAGCTTCTAGAATCAGAAGGGATTCATCCGGGTGTGTTGAAAGATCGGGTGACGAGTCCAGGGGGAACCACGATCGCGGGAATTTCACAATTAGAGAAAGCGGGAGTGCGATCGGCTTTTATTGAGGCAGTCAGAGCGGCTGTGGAACGCTCTAAGGAACTTGGGAAATGAGGATAGCCCCTGTAATCTTTGCGTATCGATGGCAGTGTAAGAGATTGAATTTGTGATCGAGAGCCTGCGCCAATTCTTGAGCCATGTTCACCACAAGAGGGAGCAAATTTGTTATCCTCAAGAGCAATTGCCGACCTAGGTGCTTCCTCAATCTGATGGGATGGAGAACTGTTATGGCGACCTTGGATGAGATTAGAGCGACGATCGAGAGTTATCCGCCAGTTCTGACATCTGGCGCATTGATGCGAATTGCAGAAAAGGAAGGATGGCGAGAAGATCGCAGCGAGGGCGGTCATCGAGTATTTATCTATCCAGATGCGCCAAGTTATGGACATATCACCTTTAAGTGTCATCAGGAAGGAGATGATTGTAATCGGATTGTCACAAGGCGGAGATTAACTGAGATTTATCAGCCTGCCCTCGATCGAGCCGCAGAAGATGCGGAGCAACAAGAGAGATTGAGACAGACGATTAATCAACTCGAAAGTATTCTGGCTCAGTGTGAAACGGATTTCTCGTTGCAGGCGCATCGCAAGCTTGAGGAACTGCAAAAAAGAATTCATCAGTACGAAAGTGATTGTCTCGATGAATGTGAGCAGACGATGCAGCGATTTGTGGATGATTGTCAGCGGGGCGCATTAGCTGAGAAAGAACAAGAATTGCAGCAGGTGAGCCAAGATTTAGTCCTAGCTCGGCAACAAGTTGAACAATTACAGGCGGAACAACGATCGCTCAATGACGCTTTATCGATCGCGAAGCGGAAAAGCAGTGAGTTAAGTCAATCTCTGTCGATCGCTTATCAAAATGTTCAGACTAGAGAGCGGGACTATCGGATTGCTCAGGATCAGATTGCAGCACTCAAGCAAGCTTTACAGGCGAAAGAGGCGCAAATCGAACTGACGAAAAATCAGGCACATAGTCGGTTTGTGCGGTTTAAGCAGAGAATGGTGTTGATTTGTTTTGTCCTACTGGGTCTAGTTGGAGCATTGACGGTGAGAGCTTGCTTCTCAGGAGTGCCGATTCTGCGATAAAACAAAGCCCCGCTTTCCAAAAGGACACAACGGGGCAAAAGACGCAGTTAGGAGGTATCTACATAGCATTCACGTTAGCTAAAGAAATTCTGAAATTCAGTTCTCTTAAGGAGTTCTTAATTTCTAGCCTTTTTGACTAAACGAGTTGGGCTTGTCGCATTCGGCTGAGGAAGGTGTGGAGTCGATCGCTCCTCGGATTCGTCAAAATCTCTCGTGCGATTCCTTCTTCAGCAACCTGTCCTTGATCGAGAAACATCACCCGATTTGCGACATCTCGCGCAAACTGAATCTCATGGGTGACAACGACCATGGTCATTCCTTGCTTAGCGAGTCGGTGCATCACAGCCAGCACTTCACCGACAAGTTCAGGATCAAGTGCGCTGGTGGGTTCATCAAATAGCATAATTTGAGGTTCCATACAGAGGCTTCGAGCAATCGCAACTCGCTGCCTTTGTCCGCCTGAAAGCTGTTCGGGATACATGTCTGCTTTGTCTACTAAACCGACTTCTTGCAGGTAGTACCTCGCCCGATCCTCACTCTCTCGACGAGAAACTTTTAGGACTTGTTGAGGAGCGAGAGTGAGATTGTCTAAAACGCTTAGATGCGGGAAAAGATTGAACTGTTGAAACACCATTCCGACCTGCGATCGCACGGTTTTTAGCTCATGCGATGAGAGGTGCGATTTAGAAATTTCCAAGTCATGAATGACGATTCTTCCTCGATCGATGGTTTCTAATCGATTGAAACATCGGAGTAAAGTGCTTTTCCCACATCCTGACGAGCCAATAATAGCTAAAACTTCACCCGAATTCACATAGCCACTCATGCCCTTGAGTACAGGCAGCGAACCGAAACTCTTTTCAAGGTTGTCAAACTGAATTGCGTATTCCATGGAATCAAAATAAAGCGCGATCGAGTTTGCCGACATGCCACTCAGGACAGAGTTATTGCAGACAAAAATCATTCATTAATAGTAAAAAACTTAAACATACTTCCTATGAAATGGCGTTCGATTGCTTTAGCTTGTATTTGTACGCTGTTCGTTGTTCTGAATCCGATGCGATCGCTGTCTCAGCAAACGCTGACGGTCGCGGTTGAGCCTGTGTATGCTCCGTTTGAGTTTCGGGATCAATCAGGAGAGATTCAAGGATTTGATATTGATTTGATTCGCGAAATCGGTAAGGTTGCAGGATTTGGGGTTCGATTTCAAAATATTGCATTTGATGGGATTATTCCGTCTTTGCAGGCAAGAACGGTTGATGCGGCGGTTGGGGCGATGACGATCACGCCTGCAAGGTCTCAAGTCGTGGATTTTTCGCGTCCTTACTTCAAGGCGGGACTGGCGATCGCATCTCAGACAAATCAGCCGATTAATGCGCTCGAAGAATTGAATGGCAGAGCGATCGCGGTTCAAATCGGAACAACGGGAGCGCAAGCAGCACAGAAGATTCCCAATGCACAGATTCGGACATTTGATGCGGCTGTGCTAGCCCTGCAAGAGCTAAGGAATGGCAATGTCGTTGCTGTGATTCATGATGCGCCAATTTTGCAATATGCACTCAAAACTGGCAATCTGAGAGATATTCAGGTCAGTGAGCAGCTTTTGACTGAGGATTATTTAGGGATTCCAACGCCGAAGGGTTCTCCGAACTTAGCGCGAATCAATCAAGGGTTGGGGACGATTCTGGACAATGGAACTTACCGAAATCTCTATCGAAAATGGTTCAATGCAGAACCGCCTGCTTTGCCCGAAACTGTCCCCAATGCGACGGCAAATCAGGATGAATCAAATTGGTTTACCACGATTGCTAGGGCACTTCCGGTACTGCTAGCTGGAGCATTAGTTACGATTCAGCTTGCTGTCCTATCGATCACGATCGGTCTAGTTGCAGGCTCATTGATTGGAATTGCACGATTATCGAAAATTAAGCCAATTCGGTGGCTTGCAAGAGCTTATGTTGATTTTTTTCGCGGCACGCCACTATTAGTGCAGATCTTTATGATCTACTTTGGTATTCCTGCTGTGATTCAAGAGTTGGGATTGGAGTTTAGCTTCAATCGCTTTGTTGCGGCTGTCGTTGCGCTGAGTTTGAATAGCGCGGCTTATATTGCTGAGATTGTGCGAGCCGGAATTGTCTCGATCGAGGTTGGGCAAACTGAAGCAGCAGAATCTTTAGGGCTGGATTCGACTCAAGTGCTCCGTCATGTGATCTTTCCGCAAGCCTTTCGCCGCATGTTACCGCCGTTGGGGAATACGTTTATCTCATTGCTGAAGGATACAACTTTGGTGGCTGTGATTGGATTTGAGGAGCTTTTTCGGCAAGGGCAATTGATTGTTGCTGCGAACTATCGCCCGTTTGAGCTTTATGCGATCGTTGCTTTGATCTATCTTGTTTTGACACTGCTTTCGTCTCAGTTGTTTAGCTATTTGGAGCGACGCATGAATCCGGTGCAGCGAGTTCGCAACCGCGATCGAGCAGTTGTTTCAACATAGAGCGTTGAGATTCCTGAGTGTTGAGATCCTTGATGCCGTCCAAATTTGATTTGAACGGCATGAGTCGTTAAGCCTCGATCGCAACTTTGTCTTTCGGGAGTTCAGTTTCGCGATTCAAGGCTGCCTGCACAAATCCCTTAAACAAAGGATGAGGACTGCTTGGACGTGATTGAAACTCTGGGTGAAACTGGGTTGCGATAAAGAATGGATGCCCCGGTAGTTCAATAATCTCAACCAATCGACCATCGGGTGAGGTTCCACTGACCACGTATCCTGACTCTAAAAAGAGATTGCGGTAAGCATTGTTAAATTCATACCGATGGCGATGCCGTTCGTAGATTACCTCTTTTCCGTAGAGTGATAACGTGAGTGTGTTCGGAGTCAATCGACAAGGATATAAGCCCAATCGCATGGTTCCACCCAAATCCACGACATCTTGCTGTTCAGGCAGTAAGTTGATCACGGCATTCTTTGCTTCTGGGACAAATTCTGAACTGTGAGCATGGTCGAGATGGGCAACATTTCGCGCCCATTCGATCACGGAGCATTGCATTCCTAAACATAATCCTAAGAAGGGAATGCGATTTTCACGAGCATAGGCGATCGCGGCAATTTTTCCATCGACTCCACGAATTCCAAATCCGCCCGGAACGACGATACCATCGACATCGGAGAGATAGTGCGCGGCTCCTTTTTCTTCAATCTCTTCGGAGTTGATCCAGCGGAGATTCAGCGCACTTCCAGTCGCGATGCCTGCATGTTTGACCGCTTCAACGACAGATAAGTAGGCATCGGAGAGTTGGACATATTTTCCAACGATCGCGATTTCTAAAGTCTGAGTCGGCTGGTAGAGTCGCTCTACTAGCGTTTGCCATTGGCTCAAATTTGGTTCGCGTTGTTCTAGGTTCAGCAGATCGATCGCTTGAGTGGCTAAGCCTTCTTTTTCTAATCTCAGCGGCACTTCGTAAATGCTTCGAGCATCCTGGCAAGTAATCACACATTCAACCGGGACATCGCAGAACTCTGACATTTTTTCTTTCATGCCAGAGGGGACAGAGCGATCGCTGCGACAGACTAAAATATCGGGCTGAATTCCAATCGATCGCAGTTCTTTTACCGAGTGCTGGGTCGGCTTTGTTTTCATCTCCCCTGCTGCTGGAATCCAGGGGATCAGCGTCACGTGCATGTACATGACATTCTGCCGTCCGACTTCTTTGCGAAACTGGCGGATGGCTTCCAAAAAGGGCAGGGATTCGATGTCGCCAACTGTACCCCCAATTTCAGTAATGACGACATCGGGGTTAGTATTCTGTGCAACTCTGAGAATTCGTTCTTTGATCTCATTGGTAATATGCGGGATCACCTGCACTGTGCCGCCGTTATAGTCGCCTCGGCGCTCTTTATTGATCACTGCTTGATAAATCGATCCGGTCGTGACGCTATTGAGGCGCGACATGGATGTATCTGTGAACCGCTCATAGTGACCCAAATCGAGGTCAGTCTCTGCACCATCTTCGGTGACAAAGACTTCTCCATGTTGAAACGGACTCATAGTACCGGGGTCAACGTTGATATAGGGGTCAAGCTTGAGAATCGACACGGAGTAATCTCGCGATTTGAGTAATCGTCCGAGACTCGCGGCAACAATCCCTTTCCCAATACTAGAAACAACGCCACCCGTAACGAATACAAATTTCGTCATAATGCTCTTGTGCCGATTCTACCAAAACTTATCCGGTCTATTCTGCCACAACTGCGATCGTACAGGGCGAGATCCTCCGGACTTTCTCAAGGAATCTCCTACAATCGAGAAAGCGTCTTGGATTTGGTTTATGCGTCCGATTTATCTCGATAACCATTCAACGACACGGGTAGACGATTGCGTGTTAGCCGCAATGTTGCCTTACTTCACTGAACAGTATGGCAATCCTGCCAGTGTGACCCATTCTTATGGGTGGGAGGCAGAAGCGGTCGTTAAAAAAGCCAGAGACATCATTGCAGACACAATTGGTGCGACTCCAGAAGAAATTATTTTTACTAGCGGTGCAACTGAAGCCAATAACTTAGCGATTAAAGGTGTTGCAGAAGCTTACTTTAGTCAAGGGCGACATATCATTACTGTTCAAACGGAGCATAATGCAGTCTTAGATCCTTGTCGGTATCTAGAATCGCTTGGGTTTGAAGTGACTTACTTAGGAGTCGATCGCTTTGGCTTGATCAATCTCGAAGCACTCGAAAAAGCAATGCGAGACGACACGATTTTAGTCTCGGTCATGGCAGCAAATAATGAAATCGGAGTTATCCAATCGATCGAGAAAATTGGCGAACTTTGCCACGATCGCAATATTCTTTTTCACACGGATGCAGCCCAGGCGATGGGGAAAATTCCCTTAACGGTGAAGAACATTGATCTCATGTCTATAACTGGACATAAACTCTATGCTCCTAAAGGCATTGGAGCTTTGTATATTCGACGTAAAAATCCGAGAGTTCAACTTTCAGCACAATTGCATGGAGGTGGACATGAGCGAGGACTGCGATCGGGAACACTCTACACCCCTCAAATTGCCGGACTGGGTAAAGCGATCGAACTTGCTGAACCGACGGACAAAATTCGAGCCTTGCGCGATCGTCTATGGCAGCAGTTGAAAGACCTTGACGGCATTCATCTCAACGGACATCCGACTCAGCGCCTGCCCGGAAACTTAAACATCAGTATCGAGAATGTAGATGGACAAGCTTTACTGCTTGGAGTGCAGCCGACGATCGCAGTTTCTTCTGGCTCGGCTTGTACCTCTGCAAAGATTGCACCCTCTCATGTGCTAAGCGCGATCGGCGTTCCAGACAAGCTTGCTTTTGCTTCGATTCGCTTTGGAATTGGACGATTTAACACAGAAACAGAAATCGACCAAGCCGCAAAATGCGTGCTAGCAACTGTAGAGGCATTGCGAGGTTGAGGAATCTATCGCGATCACTCGACTGGAAACGCTGTTCCTGACCCAATCAATTGGATAGGACTCCACGATCGTAAAGTCTGAATCTTTACAAAGATAATTGCGGTAGTACTTTAGGGATGAGGTAGCAATCGTCACTAAAAATGCTCTGAGCCAGCCGAAGTATCGCAATTAGAATCGCAAAAAGTAATATCCTACAAGGCTTCTAACTCTTTGCATGGTTCTAATTGCACAGCCTACGGTGTGATAAAACATTATTTACGAGAGTTTCCGGAGAACCGTCCAATTTAATGAAAATCATTTAACCTGATATCGAGTTATAGGAATTTCCTCGACTCGAATCCCAGGAACCTCATGAGAACAGTGAGCAGTTCGCTCCGCGATTACAGCAATTGATTGTGAGTGTAAATATGTCTATTCGATCGTGTTTGAAAATCGTGCTTTTATCAAGTGGATTGTATCTGCTGCCTCCCGCTGTGTTTCCGATTCATGCAACTCCCCTCCAGTTGGCTCAAGCTTCTGGACAATCAGCAGAATCCAAGGTAAATCAAGGTTTACAACAGATTCAGCAAGGAAAATTAAATGATGCGATCGCATCATTTCGGGCTGCGGTGAAACTCAACCCTCGTCTTGCTGCCGCTCACTATAATCTCGGCTTAGCACTCCGCCAATCGGGACAACTCCAACCCTCAGCCGATGCGTTTTACCAAGCGACTCAAGCCGATCCCAATTTTGCTTTGGCTTATGCGAATCTCGGTGCTGCATTGCTTGAAGGCAATAATTTGAAGCAGGCAAGAGATTATTTGACGCGATCGCTAGAACTTGATCCAAGATCTGGGGTCGCTCAGTATAATTTGGGCTTAGTGCTGATGCAGGAGAAGAACTACAATGCTGCGATTCAAGCCTTTGAGAGATCTGCAAATCTCAGTTTAAATGCGCCAGAGCCGTTTTTCCAAATCGGTCAAGCCTATCAGCAGCAAGGAAAAATGCAGGATGCGATCGCCGCATTTCAGAAAGCAATTCAGCGCAATCCGAACTATGTGGAGGCGCACTATAGTTTAGGGTTAGTTTCTTACTATCAAGGCAATTTAGACCAAGCTCTCAAGGCTTTCCGCAAAGCAACGGAGCTAAATCCAAAGTTCGCAAATGGCTATTATGCCGCAGGTCTGATCTTTGTCCGACAAAACAAGCTCTCTGATGCAGAGCGAGTGTTGCGATACGCCAGAGATTTGTTCGCAGCACAGGGCAATACCGCCTGGGCAAAGCGCACAGAACAGCAGTTGGCACAAGTCGATCGCATTGGACGAGGTGAAATGCGCCCCAGATAGTTCCGCACCGTAAACGCAATCGATCGTAAAAATTTGGTCGATCAGTAGAGACGCAATGAATCGCGTCTCTACATCCGGGGCGTGACATTGCCGTTAAACAAATCGATGTTGAAATTCACACATCAGATCCACCCGACCCTTCCGCAACATTGCCGGATCGAGCCGTTCCGTTGTATTACAAGTCATTAGCACCACCAACTTCTGCTCTAGCTCGAAGTTCCCGACACTGACAACACTCTGATACAACGTCCCATCAAGCAAACTCAAGATATGCTCCGTCTTATTACTTGCCTGAGCAATCTCCATTGATCGATCCTGAGCCAAATTATCCGCCTCATTGATAATCAAACAAATCCGTTCTAAATAAGCAGGCGGCACAAAATTCTCCACCGCATCGTGATCCAAAATAAAAATCACATAGCCCAACGGCATGAGAATCTCTTTAGCGATCGCTTGTGTCCAGGCCGTTTTTCCGGTTCCCGGATCGCCATGAACTAGCACTGCTAAGCGATCTTGCGTCATGACCGTCTGCTGCACCTTATCACTAAACGCTTGAATCTCAGCCGGAAAATCCCGAATCGCAAATTGAGCATGAATCTGCCCGACCTTGCTCTGATAGCCACTCAGCATCACAGCCAAGCCATAGGTAGACTTCTGAATCAACGGAGCCATATTCTTCGCCATCAGCGTCCAATAGCGACGACCTCGATCGACATGATCAATCTGCAACCAAACCTCATGACTTGACCAATACGCATAGACCGTACTGACGACATCTAGCCGCTCCCAGCGGTCAAATCGCTCTGGGGGAAAGTAAAACCAGCGATCGAGATAATTTTGCGTGATCAAATCTGGACGACCTAGAATTTCTAGGGTTTGGCGAATGGTCGTTTCTTGCAATCGGTTCAGGACATGATCGATTGGAATATTACTTCGGCTGACAATCTGACGAATCGGAGTCTCAACACTCAAAGCATCAACATAGCGATAGTCAGGACAGGGCGGTGCGGGGGTGAGGTAATTCCAAACTTGGTCAATCTCAGCCCGCGTGTAAGACGAAAAGAGATTGATCACATTCGCCCACCAGGCTTGATGATTCCGCCCTAGAGATTCCGCGATCGTACTGAGCGCTCCCATCATCCGACGATTCACTTCTTCAGCATCATTCTGAGTCAAATGCAGAAAATAATTCCAATCAAAATCCCGATTCATCGGTCGCCAGCCTGCTGCAAGTAAACTTTGTCCTTGCTGTTGATTCTGTTGGAATTGATTGAACTGATTGAAGCTGAAGTTGAAGTCTTGCATATTGGTTTAGAAAGATTTCAAATTGGGTTCGACTCAGGTGGAACGGGCAAGCGGTGAAAGCAATCGCGCTCGGCTGTAATACTCAAACAACGCAGCCGGATCACTGTAACGATCGATGAATTGATTCGTTAACTTCAATAAAGAATCATCAACATCAACACGATTGAGATCGGTTTGAATTAGGTGAATCCAAAATAATGTGATTGTTTCGGGATAACCACTGTTACGAGTTGATTCAATTCCATGAGCATGATTATAGCGTTGGATTCCTAGACGAGTTTTCTCTGTTGTGGTGAATGGAAATCGGATCAAATACCACAATGCAACGGTTAAATGGGCTGCATGTGTCCAATGCTCCCTAGCCGACATTCCTCAAATGCTTGAACCAATTTAGTAATTTCATCTTCTGGGGCATACACCACTAGATTACCAATATACTACATACATAATACAATTACTGTCAACAGGTTTCGGATACAATCTGTGGAATCTTCTAGTCATCAGTTGTAATGGTCAGACCTCGAATTTGGCGATCGACATGGGTTGCACTTTTGTTTGTTGTGAGTGCGATCGTCACAAACTGCGCCTCACAAAATCCGACTCCAACGAATCCAGGTGTGTTAGTCTATGCAGCCAGTGGGCAACCGACTAATTTAGAACCGGGAAATATTACAGACGGAAATTCTCTAATTGTCCACAATCAAATCTACAATCGCCTGATTCAGTTCAAGCCTGGGACTACGGATTTGGAGCCAAGTTTAGCAACGTCTTGGACTGCATCAAAAGAGGGTAAAACCTGGACATTCAAGCTTCGCAAAGGGGTGAAATTTCACGATGGCACTGACTTTAATGCCCAAGCGGTGAAGTTTAATGTCGATCGCTGGTGGGATAAGAAAAATCCCAACGGCTTTCGGAATGCGGGCAAGAGCTACGAAATTTGGGGTCAGATTTTCGGGGGGTACAGAGGAGAACCCAATTCACTCGTTCAGGAGGTGAAGGTGGTCGATCCTTTAACGATTCAATTCGTTTTGAAACAGCCGTTTGCTGCGTTTCCCACGGCGATCGCATCGGCTTACTTTAGTATAGCTAGCCCGAGCGCGATTCAGAAAGCTGGAGCGAGCTATGGCACACCCGCAGGCGGCGCGGTTGGAACGGGGGCATTTGTTTTCAAAGGGTGGCAAAGTGGCGATCGGATCACGCTTGAGAAAAATCCGAACTATTGGAAACCCAATTTACCTAAGTCAAATCAGCTTGTGATGCGGTTTGTGACGGATTCTGGTGCAAGACTCGCACAGGTGAGAGCCGGACAGATTGATTTTACAGTTGAGCTAGCTCCTGATCAAAAGCAAGAAATTGAGCAGGATCAGAGCTTAACCGTGATGAATCGTCCCTCGTTTAATGTGGGATATCTTGCGCTAAATCCAAGCTTTAAGCAGCTTTCTGATGTGAGAGTGCGTCAAGCGATCGCTCATGCCATTCACCGCAAAGAAATTGTGCAAGCTTTCTGGAAAGGTTCTGCTGAAACGACTCCGCATTTTCTCCCGCCTTCACTGAGTTGGGCAACTTCGCCAAAAGTAAAAGGCTACGACTACAATCCTCAAAGAGCAAAAGATTTACTCAAGCAAGCAGGCTATCCGAATGGATTTGAAATTGATCTGTGGTATATGCCTGTTGCACGCCCTTACTTTCCGACTCCAAAAGCGATCGCTGAAGCGTTTGCTGCTGACTTACAAATTGTGGGCATTAAAGCAAATCTCAAAACAAAAGACTGGGCAGCTTATCTTGCCGATCGCAATAAAAAACCGGGCTATCCGATGTTTATGCTGGGCTGGACAGGGGACTACGGCGATCCGGATACGTTTTACTATCCGCACTTTGGACCCGGTAGCACGACCGATTTAGGGGACTGGAAAAACGATCGTTTGATTCAACTGCTAAATCAAGCAAGACTGACAGGTGATCGAACTCGTCGTGCCAAACTGTATGCAGAAGTCGATGAGATTATCAATCGTGAAGCAGTGAGACTCTCGATCGTGCATTCTGATCCGTTACTGGTTCAACGTAAATCGATTACGGGTTGGACTCCTAGCCCATTGGGAACTGAACCTTTTGAGACAATTAGCAAGCAATGATTCTGATCGGCGGTAAACCGAATCCAACTGGAGGTAACTTCCGCATCAAGATGATTTGCACTTCGGGAAACCCAAGGCGATCGTGCGGTGACCTCATCTATGCTTCTCAAAATCATTCGCTGAGAATGAACACAGAGGCAAATCAACTGCTTCTATTCCTCTTAGCCAATTTAGCAAGATGCAAACGATTTCTCAGGCTGCTTACAGTGAATTTCTGCAACAAGTCACCTCTCAGCAAGTTGCACAAGTGACGATCAAACCCGATCGCATCGAATACTCCCTCAAATCAGAATTTGGCGGGCAGCGTTACTATACCGTAAGTGACCGAATTCAGCCGAATCTCGCAAACTTGCTTCGGAGTAATGCAATTGCGTTTATCGATGAGCGAGTTTCTGCGGGGAGTGTGTTGGGATTGCTGCTTTCGATGGGAGCGATGGCAGGTGCTTTGGTCTGGCTTGCTAAATTTAGCGAAGCAGGGGGCGGAATCAGCGGATTGATGGGCATTGGCAAAAGTAAAGCAAAGGTCTACAGCCAGGGTAAAACTGGGATGAAATTCTCAGATGTTGCAGGTGTAGATGAGGCAAAACAGGAATTACAAGAAGTTGTGGATTTCCTGAAAAATGGCGAAAAGTACCGCAAAATTGGCGCAAAAATTCCCAAAGGCGTTTTACTCGTCGGACCTCCTGGTACTGGGAAAACGCTACTTGCTAAAGCTGTCGCGGGAGAGGCAGGTGTCCCATTCCTGAGCATGTCGGGTTCGGAATTCGTCGAGCTATATGTCGGTGTGGGAGCTTCACGAGTTCGGGATTTGTTCCAGCAAGCAAAACGACAAGCACCCTGCATCATTTTTATTGATGAGCTAGACGCGATCGGGAAATCTCGCGGCAATTCTAATTTTGGCGGCAATGATGAACGGGAACAAACTCTGAATCAACTCCTCACCGAAATGGATGGATTTGATGGCAATGAAGGAGTAATTTTACTTGCAGCAACCAATCGCCCTGAGATTTTAGATCCAGCCTTGCGTCGTCCAGGTCGTTTTGATCGGCAAGTGCTAGTCGATCGTCCTGACAAAATTGGTCGAGAAGCAATTCTCAAAGTACATTCTCGCTCAGTAAGATTGGGTGAAGATGTCGATTTAAGCGCGATCGCAGTTCAGACGGCTGGCTTTTCAGGCGCAGACTTAGCAAACTTGGTGAATGAAGCAGCACTGATGGCAGCCCGTCAAAATCGCCCCTCTGTGTTGATGGCAGACTTTAAAGAAGCGATCGAGCGCGTGATCGCGGGTTTAGAGAAGCGATCGAGAGTGCTATCTCCCCTGGAACGCCAAACGGTTGCATATCACGAAGTTGGTCATGCTTTAGTCGGTGCTTTGATGCCAGGAAGTAGTAAAGTCTCCAAAATCTCGATCGTGCCGCGTGGATTGGGAGCTTTGGGTTATACCTTGCAAACCCCCGAAGAAGACCGCTTCTTGATGCTAGAAGATGAACTTCGCGGACGAGTTACAACGTTACTCGGTGGACGTGCGGCGGAAGAGATTGTATTTGGACAAGTCTCAAGTGGAGCGAGTGATGATATCCAAAAAGCAACTGCACTTGCAGAGCGAGCAGTGACTCAATATGGCATGGGTGAAACACTGGGGCCGATTGCATTCGAGACGCAGCAGGCTCAATTTTTAGAAGGGGGAAGTACTCGACGTGCCATTAGTGCCGAAGTCGCTTCAGAAATCGATCGCTTAATCAAACAAATGATCGATCGAGCCTATGACTATGCAGTAGCAATTTTGCGGCACAATCGCACTCTGCTAGAATCAACAACACAAATTCTACTAGAGACGGAAGTGCTAGAAGGTGAACAACTTCAAGCAATTTTGAAGCAGGTGCAGGCTCCTGAAAGTCTAGTTTGATGAGATTCGGCGATCGAAAGCGACGAACGTCATGTCTTGACGCATCAAGCTATGATTCTACGATTTGACCTCCGTATTTTCGAGATCTAATCGCTCAACGAACTGCGGAGAACCCCAAGTCCGTAGTTCGCGCCGAATCCCAGCGAAACTGAATCTAGTACAGGTTTTGAGCTATGAATAGCTAAGCGATAGGCGGTTCTGCTTGTGGGATGAAGTGCTTTTTTCTCACTGCCGCTAAATCGATGGGTTTGCCAATCCCAGGCAGATTCCCAAATCTCAGCTTGGCAAGTTGCGATCGTTGCTCCATTTTTCGATGCGCCTAAAATGCCATTGCCACAATTGATCCACTCGATGATAGATAGGTCTTCACCTACTTTGAGGAGAAATTCTCGCAGGCTTTGATGCTCAACCCCAAACTTGATAAAGTGACCTTCAGCGATCGTTTTGTAGACATCATTGCGGTTCTTTAAAGCTTTTTTAGCAGGAGCAAGCACCATCCAGTAGGGTGTTTCACTGACTAATTGGGTTGTTGCGGTTGCAATGTTTAATAGATTGCCTAGATAATCACAAAACAATTCAAATCGCCCTTCTGATGTGTATAAAGCACGAACACTCTCGATCGCATTCAGTTCTAATTCGGTGAAGCCTTCAGTCGAGTAGAGCCAGAACTGTCTTCCTGCTTTTAGGGTGATGCGAGTTTTATTGCACAGGGTTGGAGTTTGCAATTTACTGACAATGGCTTTATGAAGTCGATCGCACCAAAGTAGGGTGTCTCGGCGATCAAGCGCATACGAAAGGTCAAGTTCAAGGATGACTAAATCGTAGCTTTCATTGTGTACGGGTTCGGGTTCGGGTTCTGTCTCAATTTTGTAGGGAATCGATTTGAAATGATGCGCCTGTAATTGAGCATTTCTCACGCCTGGAGCAATCCATAAATCATTGACTTTTTCCGGATCGCAACAGAGAACACTCTCATCTCCTGTGCTATCGGGGAGCGCGTTGAAGATGATTTCTGGCTGGTTTTGCAGAAGATACCAGGCTGCGGTATGTTCGCTCCGTCCAAAGTAATGAATATGACTCAGCGATCGCTCAATCACATCTTTCTCGTTCTCGTCGAGGTCAATATCCCACTGAACCGCAAAGAACGCATCTGAGTTGCTATAGACATAGTATGGCTCGACATTCATTTTGCCGCCCTTGTAGAGCTTTTCTCGCACGCCTGATTGGTCTTTGCGATACGATTGGAGTCCGACATATTGCCCGGTGGGAATGTGATAGATCGGCTGCACAGAAGCAAGCTTTTGAATTGCACTTTTTAGGATGGGAGACTCGCCTAAATCACACTTGTAAGCCCCGGAAATAATACTGCGGAAAAGTCTGACACAGGATGGAATTTCCTCGATCGCACCTTCAACATGCGCACGATTCCAGGGACAAGCTCCGTAGGTATTGTGAATCAGATCAATCGCGATCGTAGTACTCATCTGCTAGTCCTTTTTTGCTTTTGAGTCTTTCTTGGCTTCGGTATCTTTGAGTGTCACTGTAACTTCAATTGGGGAGCCAAGGACTTTTTCAGTTTTACATTGCTCGATCGCGGTTTCAACGGCTGCATAGGCTTGATCGAGATCTTTAATGACTGTGCCGTTGAGTTGAATATCAATGTTTGCATCTGCTGTTTTGAGGCTCATGACACAATCGCTTCGGTGCATGGGAACTTTTGCGAGAAAGTGATAAACCTCGTAGATTCCAAGTGCTTTTAAGAGGGTTTTTCCACTTTGAGGGATTTTGTAGCTGTCAATTTGTCCGAAGTTAATGTAGAAGTTGCCAATGACGCGATCGCAGGCGTAGCGCTTTGTCGAATGCGGAATCATGCCGATTCCTAGCTCGGATGGTTTTGCTTCTTTATTGCCATCGCGATCGAAATAGCTCGTATCTAAATTGGCAGATTGTTTACGCACATTGTCCATTGAGACTCCGCCTGCAACGGCGACAGTGACTCCCTCTGCGACTAAGTTCCCTGAAACACTTTTGGAGATTTTGTGATGTCCGCCTTCGAGTTGTGAGAACCACACACCGTGGAGTAATGACATTGGGCAGTACTTTAGCACCGTTGCGTGAAATCCGAGTTGCTTAAATTCTGCTACGATTTTTTTATCAAACCGTTCTGTACCCAGCATGGCGCTTTTGTTTTTGAGCAGGTAGCCGCTTGCAAGACGGTGAGGCAGAGTGATCGAAGTTGCTTGATAGGTGGCATCTTGATCGACCATGCGGATGTAAGGTAGACCTGAGAAAATGGGAGCTTCGGTTCCAGGGGATTGGACGGCTGACTCTAGCATATTGGTTACACTCGCAAACGAGTCTAGAATCATACATTGCTTGCCATTGACTGAGTAGATGAGTTGTCCAACATTTGCAAAAGTAGACGGGTTAAAGACTCCATTGATGGCAAATTCAGCCTGGATGACAATGTTTGTTTCGTTTGCTTGGAAGTTCAGTTTCATCAATTGTGCCTCTAAACAGAAAGGATTGTTCTAAAGTGACGGCGGAGGATTTCTTGCTTATCAGACTGGGATACAGGAAAGAGCAGCGCAGCAGCAACGCGATCGCAGAGTTGTGTGGGTGAGAAGATGGGCGATCGCGAATGAATGCCGACTCCCATCAGTCGAGACATCACATGCAGAATGTGGGTGACATTGGCATATCCAAAGCGATCGATGTAAAGCAGGGCGAGACGGTACTCATGGGGAAGCTTTGCAGTTGATCTGGGTTGATCTGGAAACGGGTCGTGATCGCGCTTGATCAATCTCAAGACCTGAACCCATTGAGTAAATCGTGCAAGATCGATAGTGCCATTGATAAAAGCTGTGATGTCTGCGAGGGGGACGCAGGTGCGATTGCTAGGTTTGAGGTCAAGTTGTCCCCACATTCTGAGGATTTCGACCATTGAGCCAATCGGATTACTTGGGTGCAGTTCGGCTTGCAGTCCGAGTCCGAGTGCTAGCCTGAATTCGCAAAGATGCTCGTATCCAGCAATCCATTCTTGGCGTAGCTCTAGCTGTGTGAAGAGATGGAACATGCTGGGATGTCTTGAGATTTCTGCAAGCGTAAAGAGGAGAGAATGACGCTCACATCGTCCAGCACAGAATTCGCTGTAAGTACGATCGAAGGCGTAAATTTGATTCGCAAGGGTGGCAGGCGCATCGCTAGCAGCACGGATCAGTCGATGTCGTAACTCATTGAGGTCAGCAGCGAGGTCATGATCGGTATCTGTGCCAACATTGATCACGCCTAGACAGATTGCAAAGTTTGCTTGTCCTTTGCGGGGAAGTAACGTATATCGAATGAGTTTTCCTGTGATGTGATTGTCTTTTGCCCACTCGCTGACGGCTTGAACAAAATCAGTTCCATCGTGGATACGGCGGCGTAGAAAGAACTGTTCTTCTGTGCAGAGTGGGGATTGAAACAGTCGGCTTTTTAGGTTGGTGTGGGTGAGAGGAGTCTGCCAAAGTGGGAGAAACAGGTCTTCTGTCCAGCTTTGGCGTTCTGAGAGTGAGACTAAGTTGTTTGAGGAGCCACGGGCTGAAACGGCGAGAGAGTATTTAGCAATATCTTGGGAGGCTTTGAATTTTGTCCCTTCGTCTGTGAGGACAACATTGATGGTGGATATCGTATGAGAAAAAGTAAGTAAGCCTTCGGTGGCAAGTAAAATCGCGACGGGATTGATGGCACTTCCGCCTGAGCCACCAGATTCTACATAGTCTCTTGATTCACTGCGTTTGTGATCGAGAAAGAAGTCATTTGCCGGAAATAAGTGAATGGCTTTGACTGCTTCTGAAACAGTTTTCGCTGCTTCGATCGTTCCAAACAGGGCAGTGTTGAACATGGCTTGAGCCGAACTTGTTGCAGCACTTTCTGAAGTTGTGAGATCGAAGACTTCTGAGAGTGCATTCACGTAGTTTCCGGCAATGTCTGTTGCACCAATGTTTCCCCCTGTTCCAAGAAGTGCAGGGTACTTGAGAACGGTTTTACTTTTGCCTTTGTTGTCGATTTCCTGGCAGACAATGACGGTTGCGCTGCACCATTCTGTCCATTCTGGGTCAAAGATGCGTCCTCGAAGGGCGGCAATTTGAGCTTGCTTTGCGTCTTTATCGGTATTGGGAAATTCTCCCACAATGGTGAGGACTTCTTGAAATAGCGATCGCAATCCTGCCACTCTTGGGGAGGGTGAAGTGAGAATTATATGTCCCCACGAATCCTCAATAAATTGGGCAATGCCTTCTGTGACCGTGATTTTGGCATCTTTATTCCAGGGGGAAATGATGTGAAGTGCGGTGTAGGCAGGGATCAACTGATCGGTTAGCTCATGCGCTGGAATGATGGTTTTGAGCCTGAACTTTGAGCCGTGCCAAACTGCTTCAGCATTTGGGTCGATCGTGCGATTGAGCAAGCGAAGGATACCTAATCCTGCTAAGTATGAGCCGAGGGGTTGCGGAGAGATTCCAGGGAGGTCGTACTCAAATGTTTCAGGATTTGATTTGGGGGTAATTTGTCGGGCTAGGTTTAACAAACAAGCTCACCTATCTTACATGCTTAGCCAGTATAATCACCGAAACTAAAAATGGCATAACTTGACGTGAATTATTTTGAGTTTTTTAAGTTGGCAACTGGATTAGATCCGTTTCCGTTTCAGGTGGCGTTTCATCAGCGCGATCGCATTCCAACCCATACGTTGAGCGCTCCGACGGGGCTGGGTAAAACGGAATGTTTGGTTGTAGATTGGCTCTATGGCATTTTGTATGACTTTGAAAATACGCCAATTCGCTTAGTATTTTGCTTGCCAATGCGAAGTTTGACGCATCAAACTCGCCAACGAGTTGAAGCGATCGTAAAACGCTTGGATCGACCTGAGATTACGATTCATTCGTTAGTGGGTGGAACGGGAACGGCAATGGATCGCGACTGGTTAGATGCGATCGATCGTCCTTGTATTATTTTGGGGACGCAGGATCAGATTCTTTCTCGGCAGTTGTTTCGGGGGTATGCCTGTAGTCGTTGGGAGTGGGTGATTCATGGTGCATTGTTGAATAATGATGTGCGAGTTGTGATGGATGAGACTCAGTTAATGGGAGTGGGGTATCTGAGTGCGATTCTGTTACAGCAGCAGAGATTAGAGAAGGGGTGCTATGGGCGATCGGAGTTAATTTTGTGTAGTGCGACTTTGGATGTTGCGCCGATTCCAAGAACGCTGAAGTATGGGGAATGTAAGATTTCTCAGGCAGATTATCAGCATCCGATCGCGTCTCAAAAATTGGGGATGCACAAAAGATTGCATCGGGTTGAGATTGGGGTGGATGAGGTTGCTGAGATGGCTCAAGTGGTGGTGGAGCAGCATATTGCTGGGGCTTTGAGTTTATGTATTGTGAATCGGGTGCAGGATTGTATTGAGGGGGCGATCGGGTTCAGCTTGCTGAGAAGTTGCGAGGATTTCGGGGGATTGTGGTGGCGACTCAGGTGGTTGAGGCGGGGATTGATTTGGATGCGCGATCGCTGTTTACGGTGGCTTGTCCTTGGGCGAGTTTTGTTCAGCGCTGTGGCAGAGCCGGGAGAAATGGTACTTATGCGGAATGTGATGTGTTTGTGCTGAGGCGCGATCGCGTTGAGATTATGCCTTATGAGGCGTATGAGATGCGGGAGTTTGAGCAGCGATTGCAGGGGTTACTCAGTGCGTCGATCGCGGATTTGCTGGAGGTGGTGCCGCCGCGTCAGACGATTCGGGGTGGGCGGTTGGATGCAGGGACGTTGAATGGGTTGTTTGATTCTCATCCTGAGGTGCAGGGGGATCAGGTACAGCAGTTTATTCGAGAGAGTCGGGATGCTCAGGTTTTGATTTTGTGGCGGGATTTTCAGGGGATGCCAGAGGGGAATCCGAATGAGCTTGAGGTTTGTCGGGTGCGGGAGCGGGTGGCGATCGAGTTTTTGGGTCAGGGGGTGTATTTTGTTTGGGATCGCAGTGCTGAGGTTTGGGTGGAGGGGGGTGTGATTGCGGCGGATGAGTTTGTCTGTGTGTCGCGATCGCGGGGTGGATATTGTGAGCGATTGGGGTTTACGGGGGTTGTGACTGATATTCCGGGGGGGTTGCCTGTGCAGGGGCGGTCGCATCGGGTTGGCAATGGTTGGGCGCGATCGCAGAATGTGACGTTGAGGCAGCATTCTTTGGATGCGTTGGGGTTTGCGCGATCGATTGTGGCGGGATTGGGGTTGGATGAGGAGATGCGGGAGTTGGTGTGTTGTGCGGCGCAGTGGCATGATTACGGCAAGGCGCATTCGCAGTTTCAGGGGGCTTGTGGGGTTGGGGGTGAGGTTTGGGCGAAGCGGACGAGTATGGGAAGGTATCGGCATCCTGGGTTTCGGCATGAGTTGGCGAGTGCGATCGGGGTGTTGATGCAGGGGAGGGGGTTTGAGTTGGCGTATTTGGTGGCGGCGCATCATGGGAAGTGTCGGATGCAGA
>JALOOO010000270.1 GCA_025454375.1 Leptolyngbya sp. Prado105
AGCTACTCTCCTTTGGCGAGTTTACGTGGGACGACCTCAAACTTTTTGAGAGAGAAGCTGAAACGTTGAGATCGTTCAATCATCCCTCAATTCCAAAGTATCTAGACTATTTTGAACTAAAGCCTTCTAGTGGCAAAGGATTTGCCCTTGTTCAAGGCTACATCCAAGCTCCCTCCCTAGAGCAACACCTCAAAGCAGGACGCTCTTTTACTGCAACAGAAGTTCGACAACTTGCTGAAACATTACTAGAAATCTTGGATTATTTGCACCATCGGCAGCCTGTTGTCATTCATCGTGATATCAAACCGAGTAACGTTCTACTTAGCGATCGTACCGGGAACCACGTTGGACGAGTTCATCTCGTTGATTTTGGTTCAGTTCAAAGCCTTGTTACAAAAGAAGGCGAAAGCATCACCGTAGTCGGAACTTACGGCTATATGCCGCCTGAACAATTTGGTGGACGGACGACTCCTGCATCAGATCTCTACAGCCTAGGTGCAACACTGATTTATCTCGTAACAGGTAAGCACCCCGCAGATCTGCCTCAGCAGAATTTACGGATGCAATTCAGGCAATTCGCAACGCTAGATGAATCGTTGCTGGATTGGTTAGAGTTATTAACAGAACCCAGTTTAGAGAAACGCCCGAACACCGCTGAAGCAGCCTTGAGAGCGCTGCGAGAAGCACCAACCCGAGCTTTAACAACCGTTGAATCGACTGCTCCACTTCTCAAAGTTTCTAATGATCAACTTTTCTGGAATGCGATTTGGCGCATGGGTAGCATCGCTGGGAGCCTAAGTGCGATTATCTTCCTCAATACTCTGATACAGGGTGGATTCAGCCCTCTGGCTGTTTCATCAATCATTACGATTGGCAGTCTTTTAATTGGAACAACTTTAGGGCTTAGCCTGCTGAATGGGCTACTCTTAGCCATTCTGACAAAGCGCTACTTTTCTCCACTACGAAACGTGCGGCAATATCGTCTTGCAATGACGGGTACAGTTGCAGTGTTGAGTGCGATCGTGATGGCATTTGCACTCAACCCAATTGCTGCTAGCACAGAAATTCTAGCAATTACAGTAACTGTAATGGTTTTAGCAGTCAGCGGCGCGGGGTATTGGTTTGCAGAATGGTATGTTCGACTCAATCGAAACTCCCAACGTCGCACGTATTGAGACTTCAATGTATCCCTGAAGAGAGGTCAATTCTAAGATGCGTATGTCCTGGTTTTCTACCTCTGTAGCTTGCAAGCTGTGAAGAGGTTTGTCTCCCTTCTCCCTTAGGGAGAAGGGTTGGGGATGAGGGCGATTTTATGCCATTATTCAGCAACGCCTAAAATCAAGGCAGAACCAAGCATTGAGTCGTCCAGTTGTAGATTTGTGTGGCTTTACGCTGCGAGATTCGATACCGAATTTCTTACTACCACGACAAAGATGAGGAGCTTGTGGTGAAAGTTACTCAGGCTCCCTCAAAATAATGCGGAGTGAGTGAACCATGCAATCCATAAGGAATATGATGCTTCAGATGCAGCTTGGCAACAAGGCTCAAATCCTGGGCATCAACAATCACAACATCTGAGCGATCGCGTTGCTCAGCTAGGAACCTCAATCATTTGTGCGATTTGTGGGCTTAAACGAGTAAAGTGTTTGGGGTTGAGTGTCAAGATTTTATCTACATCACCTGCTTTGATGGCAGCTTGAGCGATCAAGGCATCGAAAATCCCACCCCCAGGAATATTGAGTGCAGTCATCTCAGCGATCGCCGCAAGATAATCTGATTTCTCTAAAGCGATCGCTTCTATATATTGAAGATAGCTTTCAATTAATGCTGTTGCCTCTATGGGAGACATTCGAGGTTGGCTTGGCATCCGCGTCATCACAGAGTAGAACTCTGCCAAGCTATGCGTTGAAAGATATCCTTGGATGTTTCGAGTTCTTGCTGCTTGAAGTTGGGCAAAACAGGATCTGTGGTTTGGATGCTGTGGAAGCGAAGCAGCAACAATCACAGAAGTATCAAATAGAAGCTTCATGAATGATTTTGCTCCAAGTCAGTTTCTTCTCGACTCTGAGCAATCAGCGCGTTGAAGTCAATGTGATCAAGCGGTTCAGTATCAAAGACTAAAATGCCTTCTTTCTCTCTGAGTCCTGTTTGATGAGTAGACTGCTTCAGGTTGTTGGTTTTCTCGGTCAGCGTTTGAATAATAAACTGCTCCGGAGAAATGCCTTGACTTGAAGCAATTTGCTCGATCGCTTGTTGAAGTTCGGGTGAGAAGTTCATTTGAGCATTGCAATTAAGGTATTTTTTCATTTTAGAAGAGCGATCACAAATTCTGTGATCGCTCTAATTTACTCAAACACCGCAGGTGTAAACGACCCATGCAGTCCGTAAGGAATGTGATGCTTAAGATGCAGCTTTGCAACAATGCTCAGATCTTTTGCATCAACGATCGCGGTAAATGAGCGATCGCGCTTCACATCAAAGACCACCGCAATTAACCATCCGTCATCTTCTGCACCTTGCACTTCTGTGTAAAGCCCAGATTCTGAAGCTTTTGCACGCGGCACAAATACAGGCTCGCTGACGTAGCCATCGGGTGCGAAACTACAAAGCTTACGTTCTCCAGACTCGACATCGACTTTGATAATCGCTTGGTGTGGAGCATTGCCGCTTTCTGCGTGAGCCGCAGCCAGGTAAACGTATCGGTGTTGCCGCCCAGCTTTTGCCGGGTGAACAAAGGGAAATTCGCAGCAACGAGCTTCTAGAAGTTCTCGATCGACCGTTCCCGATTCCAAATTCATGCGGAATCGCCACAACTGACCCGGTGCGATCACATCAAAATCTGTTTCGCGATAATCTGCACCTGATTCAACAGCAGGCAGGCTGTCATAGCAAATCGAATCGAGAACGATTTCGCCATCTTGCTCGAAAGCATTCGCATGGTGGAAGACAAATCCTGAAGGCGTTTCGAGAACTTGAGGTTTAGATTTGATCGCTGGATCGCGTGGAATGATCAAAACTTTCGTCGGCTGATCCGGACGGAACTTGATACATTCACCTGCCGATCGCAGTCCTGCTAAAAATGGTAGAGGATTGAACGCAACCGGATTTTGGAAAAAGATGCAGTAGTTCGGGGTAATTGCAAAATCGTGAATAAAAGCAAATCCCGGAACTGGATAGTCATGATGCCGAATGATTTTGCCATCTAAATCCAGTTCGTAGATGCTAATCGTGAAAGACAAACCTGCTTTGATCGAGAAGTTTACTAAGCAAGGTTTGCCATCATCAAACTTGCTAGAAGGATCGATCCAAGGATGGGCAGCAAACGGCGCACCTTTCGAGAGTTCGCCATCGAAATACTCTAAACCAAGGGTTTCCAATGTTTTCGGATCAAGACGATGTGGTTCAGCCGCTTCCCAAAGTGCAAGTAACTTCCCACCCCAGTAAAGCACTTGCGTATTCGCAATGTTCTTAATTCGAGTATCAAAAGCATTGGCGAGCCAACCCCCCGATTTCTGAGTGCCAAATACACCGCGATAGAGGATTTTTCCAGCTTTTTGTTCTGCTAAGTAGCCTTCAGTCTTAACAAATCGATTGCGATAGTGAGCGCGTCCATTGTGAAACGCGATCGCGCTAATCATCCCATCGCCATCAAACGGATGCTGAACTCGTTCTCCATTGATATCAAGCAATCCAGGCCCATTTCTAAACAAAGTTCCGTTTAGCTCAGTCGGGATTTCGCCTTCAATCTCTTCGATCCAATAATTATGTTCTTCTTTAAGCGATCGATATCCGCGTTGCCATTCTTTTGTGTTGTAAGAACGGGTTGGAACCGTCGCCGCATGTTCAAAAAGCTGAAATCCTTGCATTGTTTACTCAATTCCTAAACACTATCTTTTTGGACTTCAACCCCTTCACTACTTCCGACCGAAACCAAAGCTTGTCCAACTGGCTCAGCAAGTTTAGTCGGCTCAGAAGTCACTGCATCCGCCCCAGGCAGCCAACCGAGTAGAGGCAAGGGTAACAACGTGCTCAAATTCGTAATCAAGACCAAAATCCATAGATTATCGAAGTTTGTTTCGGTCACGCCAAACCAGTGAGTGAGTAATGCTCCAAACTCGTATGAAACTAATCCAGACAAGTTAACAACTGACATTAGCAAGGCGAATAAGGTTGCTTCCACTCCCGGCGGGCAGAGTCTTGCCGCAAGAACTAATACAGGCATGAAAGCAATCTGTCCCATCACGGTCAGAATCAGGCTATCACCCAAGCTAAACCAGCGATCGTCAATTCCCAATGCTCGATTTGTATGCGTCACCAGTAAAATCATCGACAATCCTAAAACTGCCGAAATCACCGTAGACCAGCCGAAAATCACTCGAAACGGCACGCCTTTAAGAAATCGTTGAAACACCCAAATTCCAACGATCGAGGCAATACTGGTCACCAGCCGAACCCGACCTAAAAACTCCGGCTCAAATCCCAATTCATTAGTTGAAAAGTAAAAGAATGAAGATTCAGCCGTTGGAGTCGCTTGCCACAGAAACAAAAACGCTGTGGGCAACCAAATCGATCGCTGTGTAATTGCTTGCTTCAACTGCTTCAATTGATCACCCACCACTGACCAATCGGGTCTTGAGGTGACTGGAGATTCTGCAATCAACCAAGCCACAGATGAAGCAATCAACGGAAATGTGGCTGTGATTAAGAAAATCGTGCGAGTATCAAACTGCTGAAGCAATGCACCACTGAAGTAGGCAGTAATCAAACCACCCAGGGCAGATGCCCCCCAGCTTAGAGATTGCAATGAACCCGCACCACTTACGGATTCACCTCTGGCTCGTTCGACCACCAGAGAATCGACAATCACATCTGCGATCGCAGTGGATAAAGATCCAAGCGAAATCGCCAAAGTTGCCGCCCAAGCTGAATGCACAACCGTTGCCAGGAGAATCCAAGCTGTGGTTCCGATGAGTCCAGACAGAATCAAATAAGGACGACGACGATATCCAAAGATCGGTAAGCCATCGGAGATAAACCCAAATAGGGGTTTAATCATCCACGGCAGCGCTACAATCCCGAGCAGTGCTGAAACTTCAGCCGGATTGAGATGTAGTTCGTCTTTGAGAAAGAAACTCACAGCCAATCGAGCTAATCCGAGAATCCCTTGGACAAAATAGACCAGCAGAATCGCGATTAACTCAGCAGATGGCTCGTGCCCAAAGAAGATCTTCTCGGTCACGGATGCCTTGAGTTTGGATAAACCAGAATCAGAAACAATCATTGACGTTTCTTTACAAATATCAATGTCTTTAATCATATCGCTAGATCCAGAAGCCGGGTATTATCTGGTCTGCGGAAAGTTGTGATTTACTGATTTACCAGCATTTTCCCTCACTTTGTATTTTCTACAATAGGGAAAATGCTGGTAATTTAGACAATGTTTTAGAAAAAACTGTCTCAATCTCAATCGATTTCAGGAAGTTCCGTTGTCGGCGCTCAGATTGAGATGACTCAGGCAGGAGCAGACGCGATCGCGCTTTGGCTAGGTGGATCTGCGAAGCTTTTAGGATTCTAGATTCTAAGACAGGATTCAGATGCTGGGAGGATGCCAACCGAACTCAATCCAGAGGGTTCGCGCTTCGACAATATTTTCGTTATTGAGTCGGAGCGCAATAACTGTAGCTCTGCCTGTTGATGTTGTGCCCAAAAGATGAGTACGAGATGGGGAGCGTTAAACAAGATCTTGCCAATGCTGAGCGATCGTAAATCTTGAAAGATGACCGACATTCGTAGTTGCAATGATAATTTCTTGTTGCCGCTTCTCAGATAGCTCGATCGCTTGGGCTGCCAGAATAACATCGCCATCTAACGCATTCGGATCAGCAGTCGGTTATCCCGTTTGACGAGCGATCGCCCATCATTCTGCTGCCTTCAAAACCATGGGAGTCGTCAGCGGAACATATTCAAAAACAATTTTAAGCTGATCCAGTTGCCGAACGCTTCGCATCCGCTTCGCGCGAAGCAGTTCACGCCGGACTTCATAATCCGCAATTTCAGGAATCAAAATCACTGTCCCTTGCTGAACTTGCGAATCTAACCATAATTTGGCATTCCAAAGTAATTCCGCTCGCTTTGGGATTCGTTACCATTCCCAACGGCCCGAGTCCAGCATCAAATATCGACTCATGATGGCGGAAATAGAGGACGGTTAGACAGGCGATCTTCATCTAACGCCTGTTATAGAAATTCCCAAGTCTCGCGCTGTTCCTGTTCGTTCCCGTCTTCTCGCCAAGAGCGCAGCAGATCAAGCGCAGCTTGATTCACTGGGGGTGCAGTTGTGCCTGATTGCGATGAAGCCGCCACGCTTTGCCGAAAAATCCGCAGAATTTCTAATAAATGCCCCCACTGCGATGAAGGTGTTTGCTCAATCTCTCGAACTAAAGCCTCAAGCTAAGGGGACGTATTTTCAGAGGAAAGAGGTACATTAGCCATTTGTGATATTTCCATCGCACGCTCAATGCTTCTCAATTTTACCCAACCCGACTTGACGCTTCTGTATCAGTTTTATGTATCACAGTTGACCAAACCCTTAATACTTTGACACATTCTGTAATATTCGTTAATATGTGTACAGCTAATGCGTTCAGAGTACTTACTATGCAAGACACACAAAACCTGACAGCGCCTGCTGTAGAAGACCGCAACGCCTGGAAGTTTGGCTTCACTCCGCA
>JALOOO010000271.1 GCA_025454375.1 Leptolyngbya sp. Prado105
CTATCGGCTTGACGAAGTTGAGGGGTGCTAACGTTTAGTTTGCGAGCAATAATGCCATCGAAAATATCAGAAACGATCGCCAGAACATAGCCCCAAAGGAACCAATTTGTAACTGCTCCATCAAGAGCATCTAAGAGGAGAAACGGGGCGATCGCAAATCGAAATCCTACTAAAATTGCAGGAATGTAAGCAAGTTTGATCATTTTCTTAGTATGAAAATTGACTTGTTAGCTACAAATTGATTTTCAGAAATCCGGAAGTTCAAATCGCCTGACTGCTTAGCAGCGATCGATCTCATGATGTTCTTCGATCTCAACTTTGAGGATCTTCTACCTGATTTCTTAAGACATCAGGAGATAACACCTGAATCGCTGAATCGGTAAAGCCTGCAACATCACGAGTGACGATCGCGTCCAAACCAAAAGCGATCGCACAAGCAATCTGGACAGCATCCTCGAAGTCACTCTGATTTGAAAGAATTGCTTGCTCTAAAACATGACGATCGACAGTGCAGACTTCCATGATGTCAAGAATATCGGTTACAGCATTCATCGCCATTTCAACGCTTTTCGTCTGTCGTCTCACCACATAGTAAATATCTGTTAGAGTGGTTGCCGAGACAAATCCTTTAATTTGATCTGCTCCAACTGCCCTAATCAAAAATGCTGCATCTGCTGTAAATGGCTCCCTGCGTAAAATCGCATCTAACAAAATATTTGTATCAAAAAGGATTCGCATTACAGGTATTTCTGAGCCAACCGTTCATCTAATATCGCTGCCACTTCCTCATCTGAAGGAGGAGGGGCATCTGTTTGTGCCATCCCGATTAATCGCTCAGCTATCTCCTGACGTTTGGTGGCAGGTCTAGTCGGTTGAAGCGATCTCATTAGAACATTCGCTAACTTCAACCGTTCTTCGGGAGACAGGTTCAAAGCTTGGTCTTGAATTTCATCTAATTTCATGAATGATGCTTGCCAAGAAATTACTGTCTTGATTTTATCATCGCCAACTTGTTCGGCTAGGATTCAGACCTGTGAGCAATCAGGATCTGCGATCGACTTTTTCGCTCTGCCAAATATTCGTCGTATGTTAGGGACTCTCCCACTGCATATTCATCTCGAACTGCTTGAATCTCTGCTAGAGTCTCCGGATCATCTTCATAATCCGCTTCTTCATCTTCAAAGATTTGCTGCTCAAGAATTTCCTGAAGTTGACGTTTCTCTTCAAGATCAAGTGAAGTGATCGCTTCTGCGAGTGCTTCGACACTAAGTTTTACGATCGCGGGCATGGTGTCCTCTCTTGAATCATGCTTCTAATCTCTCACATTGTTAGAGAAATGAGAGTTGGCGATCGTGGTTATTGCAAGAGTTCAGAAAGCTCTCGATATAGGAGAGAAAAAGGATTTTAGTCTGCATTACTTGCGTTTAATCACCTCCCCTAAGCGGTAAAGCCGATCAACAAGTAGGGTGCAAGCCAGAATAAAGATAATTCCCTGCACAAGAGGTGAGGCATCGCTTACAATCCGAATCAATTCAATAGCGATTTGCTGGCTGTTTACAGCGATGTCATCAAATGTCGGTCGAGTAATCATAGAAGTTCTTATAAATAAGTGGAGTCCCCCCGACGCAATGGCATTGGAGGAACTATAAATTAGCCATGAAAGCGAAAGCTTTTATGACTAGTTCAGTCTAAACAGTTAAATCTAGAAAAATATTGCCAGTTGTTAAACTGATCCATAGAAAAATTACATTGCTTCGATGTTAAATATCAAATTTTATCTATGATTAGTCGTTGCATTAAGTAAGCGTGAGGTTTTCTAATTCTTAAATCATCATCAGTATCTCAAATTTCAAATTCAGGTGTATTGAGATCGAGGGTCTAAATCTTGTTATCAACACTATCAAAATAAATAAAAAGGAGATGGATAATCCACCTCCTCAAAAACGATCGCAGAAAAACTGCGAATCAAAAATTAGTAGCGGTAGCCGCTTCCGCTTCCAGAACCAGGCTTATGAACGATGAAGCTCATCACTTGGCACTGCTTGATGTTGTCAAATGCAACGACGCGGATGAAGCAGTTGCCATACTCAGAACGGCACTGTTGAACTTCATTCAAAACTTCTTGAGGAGAAGTTGCATTGAACAAAGGCAACTTCCACATTGTCCAGTAGTACTGCTCAGGAGCAGACGACTCGCTGAACTCGATACAGGGGAAGAAACCGTTCTCGATCGTGTATTGGATCTGACGAGCGATTTGAGCATCGGTCAAAGGAGGCAAGTAGGAGAACGTTTCAAAACGCTGCTCTTTAGGGAGAGTTTTCATGAAATCCTCAATAAATTAACTAGGTTCAGGATCAGAATCTTCGGTTTTGGTCGTCAAATCGAGTTGCGTCATTCGTTCTAGCTGTTTGCGGCGTTGTTCCATGTTCGCTTGCTGCATTGACGATCGCAGCATTTCCGGCAGCACATCGGCAATTTCCTCAGCAAGATGCTCTCGCACCGTCAAAATTCGGAAAGCCAAATCCTGACGTTCGCGAAATAAAGCCTCCATAAATGCCTCACCGTCCGTAATGCTTTCCCGTGAGGAAAACTTATGCAGCCAGTAAGCCTTTTTCGGATCAGTTTCGTCTAGCTGAGCATAAACAACCCGGACAGCCTGATACGTCAAATAACTAGTGAGAGTCTTTGTCGTATCCTTCGCAATTCGCTTCAGATCCATAAGTTGAATGTTGAATTTTAGATTTTAGATTTTGGATTTTGAGCTTTGGCTTATTGTCCAATCTAAAATCCAAAATCCGCAATCTAAAATTTCATCAGACGGTATCAACCGCCTCAAACTCGAACTTGATTTCTTTCCAGAGTTCACAAGCAGCAGCCAAGTCAGGCGACCAGCGGCAAGCTTCACGGATGATGTCTCCACCTTCACGCATCAAGTCGCGACCTTCGTTACGAGCTTGGACGCAAGCTTCAAGCGCAACCCGGTTAGCAGTCGCACCTGGCGCATTACCCCAAGGGTGACCCAAGGTTCCACCACCAAACTGCAATACAGAGTCGTCACCGAAGATTTCAACCAGCGCAGGCATGTGCCATACGTGGATACCACCGGAAGCAACCGCCATGACACCCGGCATCGAAGCCCAATCTTGGGTGAAGTAAACCCCACGAGACGGATCGCGCTCGATGTAGTTTTCACGCAGCAAGTCGATGAAACCAAGGGTGATCGCCTTGTCGCCTTCGAGCTTACCAACGACAGTTCCAGTGTGGATGTGATCCCCACCCGACATTCTTAAGCACTTCGCCAAGACGCGGAAGTGAATCCCATGGTTCTTTTGACGATCGATTACGGCGTGCATTGCGCGGTGAATGTGCAACAACAGACCGTTATCACGACACCAGTGCGCCAAAGTGGTGTTGGCAGTGAAGCCACCGGTCAAGAAGTCATGCATGATGATCGGCATTTCGAGTTCTTTTGCAAACTCTGCACGCTTCAGCATTTCTTCACAGGTTGCAGCCGTCACGTTCAAGTAGTGACCTTTGATTTCACCCGTTTCAGCTTGCGACTTGTGGATTGCATCCGCAACAAACAAGAAGCGATCGCGCCAACGTTGGAACGGCTGCGAGTTGATGTTTTCGTCGTCTTTGGTGAAGTCCAAACCGCCGCGCAAACATTCGTAAACCGCACGACCGTAGTTTTTAGCGGACAGACCGAGTTTCGGTTTGATCGTACAGCCGAGGAGCGGACGACCGTACTTGTTGATTTTGTCGCGTTCAACTTGAATCCCGTGAGGAGGACCTTGGAAGGTCTTCAAGTAAGCAACCGGAATGCGAAGGTCTTCGAGGCGCAGCGCTTTCAACGCTTTGAACCCGAATACGTTCCCGACCAAAGAGGTCAGCAAGTTCGTTACAGATCCTTCTTCAAACAGGTCGAGAGGATAAGCAATGTAAGCAATGAATTGGCTATCTTCGCCACGGACAGGCTCGATATCGTAGCAACGTCCTTTGTAGCGATCGAGGTCGGTCAGCAAGTCCGTCCAAACGGTCGTCCATGTCCCGGTGGAAGATTCAGCCGCAACAGCAGCAGCAGCTTCTTCGGGTGGAACGCCAGGTTGAGGAGTTACCCGGAACGCTGCCAAAATATCGGTATCTTTAGGCGTGTAGTCTGGAGTGTAGTACGTTAAGCGGTAATCTTGTACCCCAGCCTTATACCCAGCTTTCGACTGGGTTTTGGTTTGAGCGTAGGACATATCTCCCTTCCTGTAATGAAAAACGATGGAAAACCTTATAAGCAGACATCACCAAGCGTGACCAGAGAGATTCTCTGACCGAATTGGTTGGCATTTTGCCCTAGTCACTCGGGATCAGTCTGCCACAACATGATCCCATGTTTGGAGCCAGTTTCTTTAATCTCAACTGATTCTCCGGTGCATAGGCTTGGACTTTCAGAATCATATCAGGATTTCAATAAGCCTTACTTTAGAGAATCTATGTTCATTGATAAAAAAATGTTATCGAATATATCCAACTATTACGTTTGACATATTAAAGATTAAGAAAAGTTGAAGAAGTGCTTTGACATCAGAAAGTGTCATCTGAGTCAAGGGGATCGCGATGCGATTTGTCTAAGTTTTGACTCAATTTGTAAGTCTAGTTCTGCGATCGTAATGCAAACAGATCTCAAAGGTTAAGGATTTGAGAAAAATCGTTGCGCGCTCTCAAAAGATAGATGAAAGCTCCAAGAGTCCGCATTTTCGTTCAGACATCAATAAAATTACACTACTCTACCTCAGTAGTAATTTATTGGTTTTTGATCCGGATTATGCTCTTAAAGCTATGATATTTAGGCTTATTAATCGTTTACGACCGGATAAATGTGAGGTTTAGCGAATGTCTCTTTTAAAACGTTGTGCAGCAGAATTTCTCGGTACAATGTGGCTTGTCTTCGGGGGGTGCGGTAGCGCAGTCCTTGCGGCAGCTTACACGGCGGATGCTGCAAGAATCGGCGAGAATACTTTGTTTCCCTTAGGAATTGGCTTAGTAGGAGTGTCGTTGGCGTTTGGGTTGACCGTGCTAACGATGGCTTACGCGGTCGGCGGAATTTCTGGAGGACACTTTAATCCGGCGGTGTCATTTGGATTATTTGTGGCAAAGCGATTTCGGGGCGGTCAAAACTTGTTGGCTTATATTGTGGCGCAGGTTTTGGGCGGAATTGTCGGGGCTGGAATTCTGTATTTAATCGCGTCCGGCAAGGCGGGATTTGCGCTGAGTGGATCGAATCCTTTGGCAACGAATGGATTTGGAGCGCATTCACCAGGTGGCTATACCTTAGGGGCTTGCTTTATTGCGGAGACGTTTTTGACGTTTTTCTTTTTGATGATTATTTTGGGCGCGAGCGATCGACGAGTGGCGAGTGGATTTGCGCCGATTGCGATCGGACTTGCGTTGACTTTGATTCACTTAATCAGCATTCCGGTGACGAATACTTCGGTGAATCCGGCTCGAAGTTTGGCTCCTGCGGTGTTTGTGGGAGGAGAACTGTTAAGTCAAGTTTGGTTGTTCTGGTTGGCTCCAATATTGGGAGCGACTTTGGCAGGTTGGGTTTATTCGTCGTTGTTTGATGAGGCGACGAGTTCAGATGAGCCAGAACGACTTCGCGAGATGGTTTAGCTCAGTCTACTGAAGCTTGAAGTAAGTGCGGAGGTGGGAAACTGCCTCCGTTTTTAGTGCGATCGCACTTCAGCGAAAAATCCGGCTGAGATCTAAAACCAATCCGGGTAAGACCGTTTCGCCTGAGAGGGTTGCGGGCGATTGTTGTATTTCGACAGGCTGATCAAGCCGATAAATCATCACTTGTTTGATTTTTGGGTCGATGAGCCAACCGAGTCGGACTCCATTGGTCATGTATTCCTGCATTTTTTCCTGAAGATCGCTCAATTCATCTGTTTCTGACCTCAATTCGATGACAAAATCAGGGGCGATTGGGGGAAACTTTTTTTGTTGTTCAATACTCAAAGACTGCCAGCGATCGTTCTTAATCCAGGAGACATCGGGAGAACGATTTGCTCCATTCGGTAACTTAAACACGGTTGAAGAATCAAAAACGACTCCCAACTCTGTTTGTCGATTCCAAAGTCCAATATCTATCGTTAAATCAGCATTTCGCTGTCCTGACTCTCCTCCGGTTGGCGGCATGATAATTAATGCCCCCGTTGCAGTTGTTTCGATTCGCAGGTCTGGATTCTGCTGGCAGAATTTGTAAAATTCATCATCAGTCAGTTCGATCGTGGGTCTGAGATTAATCACTAAGGCAGTCATAACGTTGCCTCGCTGAGTTAATTGGGTTGACGGGTGGCGATTCCGAGCCGGATATTTGGAATCGATCGTAGTCGATCCATTACGGTAATCACTTGTCCATGAGGGACTTTTTCATCCGCATTGATGATCACAACAGATTTGGGATTGCGGCTCAAAAGTTCTTTGACTCCAGCAGGAAGCGTGTCGATGAGGATTGGTTTTTTATCGAGGGCAAGTTCGCCCTTTGGAGAGATGGTCACTACGATTTGAGGATTTTTCTGAGATTCAGCAGTGACCGCTCTTGGGAGCGCGACGGGTAAGCCTTGCGATCGAGTGAGAAACAATGTGGAAATGATGAAAAAAGTCAGCAAGGCAAACACCACATCGATGAGCGGTGCAAGGTAAATTTGAGGGGG
>JALOOO010000272.1 GCA_025454375.1 Leptolyngbya sp. Prado105
AGTTAAATTTTCAAGTTTTACTTCGAAGATTAGTTATGTGGATGTAGTCTTTAGCCACCAGAGAAAAAGGCCGCGCGTTGGGGCAACTAACTAGACGATACGTCTGTTGGTAGTGGACTGACATTCAGTAAAGTCTTTTTTAAAGAACTAACTGTATGTCGTTGGATGAAACACACTAGTATTACAAACGTTTCAATTATCACGACGAACGAAGTAACCAGACGAAATAATTTCCAAGTCAGCATTTACCGACAACATTTACTTTCCGCCACGTAATTAAGTAACCATACAGACGAAAACCCTAAACTTTAACCGCTCCATGAATGCTGCAAAGTCCTTTCCCGTTTCATTCATATACCGATACTTCAGCTTTACGTCAACACGATTATAAATTGAAGCGAACATTATCAGAATAAATAAAACGCTACTTACAGTCAAATGCGTCTTCCGAATGCTTGCTAGGATCGACTGCAATCAGTACTGTCCTGCTGTATGGTCGTTCAGACAACTCAGTCGATGACCACCTGGAATAGTTGACGTGTCCAGCCATAATGCGAGCGAGCGTGCGTGCTGGTCAAACTGGACTTCACCGAGTGCAAAAATTGAAATCTGCGGCAGCTTGAAAAAATTGCATCAAACAGACGAACAATTTACCAACAACAAGCCATCATTCGTTACAGAATATCTATGCTTCAACTCTAGCAAAACCGTTATCGTCTGACGATACTGTCAATGCATACCACCTTGAACAACGGATTTGGTACAGCGGTTCAGTATCCGGACTAAAGGCGGTCCTGGTGGCACGCATACAGGGTAGGCCCCTCCATCCATCCACTCGCAAGGGGTAGACTGCTACGTCTCTGGCCTCGAATTTCAGTCAAAGCATTTGCTCTCATTACGAGCTGCACAGTACGAGAAATTTAGTAACTGACGTAAATACAAGAACGCAACGACAACATTCTACAGTAACAGTTCAACTTGCCAACAAACCTTATGATGTTCTGATAGCTTACCTCTGTCTCGCAGATCTGACAGTGTTGTTTTCACTGCAGGGTAACGGCCGCTTATATAAAACTTTGCCTACGTGACACAATTTTTGTAGCGATCGACGACATTTACAGCAGTGTACGTCGCGTGACAGTCTGTCGAGTACAATGCGCATGTATTCATTGTCAGTGACATTCATGCAATGACCAACGATAAAGTGCTGTTGTGTGTAAAACGGCAGTCACCTCGTATACACAATCGCCAATGTAGTTACTGCAGTATTGAAAGATTGCCCTGTGCATATAGCCTCTTATAGTCACTGCATACTTTACTACTGGCACCTGGGTTATCGTATTTGACACATTCCCCATTGCAATTCAGCTGTCAAAGAAGCAAACACCGGAACTACGTAGCGTTCAAAGCTACTGACTCAATAACAGTCAGAGTTTAACGCTTATCGCGATGGCATAAGATTGACTGATTTGCTCTGTGGTCCACAAACCAAACCAAGTGATTGTATTGAGCGAAGGGAGGTAGAAGGAATTAAGTATTTTGCGTTTTGCAGTAGCTGTTGTACTGCTAATTATAGAATCTTTTTTCACAACAAGTGCAGCTAGCTAGCCTGTACACAAATCAACATGTCTTTAGCTAATACAATTGTTGGAAAATGGGTAAGAATTGGACAGACAGGACCCATTAGCTTTGATTTTAAAGAAAACGGATTAGTTGAAGGAGATTTTGGTAACGACCAGATTCGACCTTGGGAGGCCACAGGTGATGTTCAGCCTATCTATAACGCAAGTTCTGGTTATGGCATCGTCAATGCCGCGGCTGCCGTAACTTCTGCACTCAAGCAATCTCCCTTAGCATCAGTCCCAACGACCTCTTGGGGCTTAGATTTACTCAATGTTCCTGAAGTTTGGGCACGCGGATTTACAGGAGAGGGAATTACGATCGCGGTAATCGATTCAGGGATTGATATCAATCATGCTGACCTGCGTTCTAATGTGTGGATCAATGATGACATTCCGAACAATGGGATTGATGACGATCGCAATGGATTTATTGATGATGTCAATGGCTGGAACTTTAGCTTAAATAACAATAATATTTCGCCTTCGAGCGCTCATGGAACTGCGGTAAGTGGAATCATTGCGGCTGCAAATAACAATACTGGAATGACAGGCGTTGCATACAACGCAAAGATCATGCCGATTCGAGTCACGAATGCTCAGGACAATTGGAATGGCAACTTAGCAAGAGCGATTCGCTATGCTGTTGACAATGGTGCGCGAGTGATTAATCTGTCGCTCTGGTGGACGGATTCTGTAGAGTTAAGAGAAGCACTAGCTTATGCTGCGAGTCGCAACGTGATTACTGTAAGTGCGGCTCTCAATGAAGGGGCGAATCAACCAAGCAACCCCGCTCGATATGCAACACAGTTTGGCATTGCAGTGGGTGCAGTAGACTCTAACCGCCAATTAACTTCTTTTTCTAATCGAGCAGGAACGAATCCGGCGATGCTGTATGTTGCTGCTCCTGGACAAGGCATTGAAACGACGACTCCGGGCAGTAATTATCAATCTGGTTGGTGGGGCACCTCAATGGCGGCTCCCTATGTTTCGGGTGTGGTGGCATTGATGCTGAGTGCAAATCCAAATCTCACTCATGATCAAGTCCGACAAATTTTGATTGAGTCGGGAAGCTCGATCAAATAAACGCAAAGCTTACAGCAATTAAACCCAAGATTCAATTGCCAAAGATTGAACTTCTTGCATTCGCTGAAAATCACTATCAGAAGAAACTAGAATTAGAGTGTGCTGAAGCGCTACTGAAGCAATCCATAGATCGTTGTCGCCGAAACCAATTGCAGTCATCGTTGCTTTACGACATTTTTGCGGATCTTTGGGAGCGAAGTCATGAACCCCATGCCTAAAGGCAGGGGCTTGTAGACTGCCCGACTCTTCGAGCGGGATACAAGTGATTAAAGATAACAGTTTTGAGATGACCATAGATTCTGGCAGTCTGATCATCAACCCGATAGATTGGGATATCCTGAAGAAATTCGGCAAGTATTGCAAGATTGGCTTGTCGCTGTTGGGATTTCTCCATCATGTAAACGAGTTCACCCTGTACAATTGCGCAAGTTAGCAGGTTTTGCTCTCCGACTTGAGCGGCATGAGTAATGACCTCTTTGTCGCCAAGAATAATACGGCGACAGCGATTAGTATCAAGAAGGTACATAACTTAGAACCGTGTTTCGCTGCGGGTATCATACACAGCTTGTAGGCCATCTTCAAAGTCATCTCCTTGCCATTTTCCAGCATGGCGCAGGATAGATTGACCAGACCCAGGGCGAAGAGAGGATTGATCTCGAAGCAGGGTTTTGAGGTAGATGAGCGTCTGCTCAATCACTTCTTCAGGTGCAGATTGGATAACTTGCAGCAGTTCATCTTTAATCGGCGACATCGCTTTCCATTGGCTCGTCTCTTCATTTTTCAATTTTAGCTCACTCTGAATATCGCAGATTTCACAAACTGTAACCTACAAGCCTCTCGCTCGATCTAAAATGAAGTTAAGTCGCGTTTGGCAAAGTGAGTTATCGAAACCGTCTACGGAAACCTCCAAGGTCTAAAAAGCAGTCAACTGAAGCAACTTCAACGGCTGTATCATCAGCGCTTACCGGGAGATCGCATTACCACCGCCGAGTTTGCTCAGAGGGTTGCGGCGATTAGTTCTGAAATTAATCAACCCGTGTGCGCCTATGTGAATCGTCGGGGTCAGGTGATTCGAGTCGGAGTCGGAACCTTACGGCAAACTCAGATTCCTATGCTGGAATTGCCAAGATACGGCGCAGAAAGACTCTGCGGGATTCGCTGTATCGCAACGCAATTGAAGCAAGATCCACCTGGAGAAGCCATGCTCACCGTCATGGCATTACAGCGATTAGATGCGTATGTAGCATTAACGCTCACCGGAGGCGGGTTTGAGCGGCGAGGGGGGGGCGCGACAGGCTATGTCAGAGCAGTTTATTTAGCCCATCTCGTGCCGCATCCTGAAGCAAATTGGACGATTTCACCGCCCTTGGGGTTAGAAGTCGTTTCAGAGCAAGATTTTCTGGCATTAGTCGAAGGGCTAGAAGAAGAATTTCGTCGTGACTATATTGCACAACAAGTCGATCGCGATCACGATCAAGTTCTAATCGTTGGATTACAGACAGATAATCGCTCTCCCCATCGATTTCAAAATGAGTTGCAAGAGCTTGCCAGACTCGTCGAAACCGCAGGCGGAGAAGTTTTGCAAACCGTGAAGCAGAAACGCCCGCGCCCGCATCCTCAAACAGTGGTTGGAGAAGGAAAAGTGCAAGAAATTACGCTTGCGGCTCAAACCGTTGGCGCAAATTTGATTGTGTTCGATCGCGATCTTTCTCCCGCGCAGGTGCGAAATTTAGAGATGCAGATTGGCATCAGAATCGTCGATCGTACCGAAGTGATTCTCGACATTTTCGCACAACGGGCACAGTCGGGAGCCGGGAAACTGCAAGTCGAACTAGCGCAACTTGAATATATGCTGCCTCGGCTGTCAGGACGCGGACAAGCGATGTCGCGACTGGGGGGCGGGATTGGCACAAGAGGACCTGGAGAAACGAAGCTAGAAACTGAGCGTCGAGCGATTCAGCGCCGAATTTCTCGACTTCAGCAAGAAGTCAATCAGCTTCAGGCACATCGCGCAAGATTGAGACAGCGAAGACAGCATGAAGAAGTTCCATCGATCGCAGTCGTTGGCTATACGAATGCAGGTAAATCGACATTGCTAAATGCTTTGACGAACGCCGAAGTCTATACGGCGGATCAACTTTTTGCAACGCTTGATCCAACGACGCGCCGATTGAGAGTCACCGATTCAGATACTCATGAAATTACACAACTGCTCTTAACCGATACCGTTGGATTTATCCACGAATTGCCTCCTTCGCTAATGGATGCGTTTCGTGCCACCTTAGAAGAAGTCACGGAAGCGGATGCGTTGCTGCATGTGGTGGACTTGTCGCATCCCGCTTGGCAGAGTCAGATTCGATCGGTGATGCAGATTTTAGGAGAAATGCCAATTACGCCAGGACCTGCATTGCTAGCATTTAATAAAATCGATCAAGTCGATGCAGAACAATTGGCGATCGCACGTGAAGAGTTTCCTCAAGCGGCATTTATCTCAGCCCATGAACGGTTGGGATTGGAGACATTGAGACAGCGGTTGTGTCAGTTAGTGCGGTATGCGATGACGAGCTAGCTGCGATTTTCGGTCAGTTTTTGATAGAGGGCAATTTTGATAGAGGGCAAGCACCCTCGGCAATGCGCGATCAAACAACTTATGGGGACATAGGAGATTTAATGCTCAAACACATTTTGATATTGCAAAATATCGAGTTGAGCAAACGTTGGCAAACAGCGAAAACATTCTTCAGCCAGCGCTAAGCGTTCCTCTCGCTCCAGCATCGCCATCAACTTCTGCCTCGCCTCAATCAAATAGCGCACATCATTCGCCGCATACTTTAACTGCGCTTCCGATAAGTTCATCGCATTGCCCCAATCCGAACTCTGAGCGCTTTTATCGAGTTCCACGCCTGCAAGTTCTTGCACGACATCTTTTAGCCCGTGACGGGGCGAATAAGTACGAATCAGCTTACTTGCGAGCTTTGTACAGAAAATAGGATTGACCAGAATGCCTAAGTGATATCGCAAAGTTGTGATGTCAAAGCGAGCAAAGTGAAAAATTTTGGTGATCTCAGAGGCTTCTAACAATTGTTGCAAATTCGGTGCTTCAGTTTGTCCGCGCTCAATTCGGATGACTGAAACCCGATCGCGCTCATCACAAATCTGCACCAAACACAAACGATCCCGATGCGGTAAAAGACCCATAGTTTCGGTATCCACTGCGATCGCACTTGAAGAGCGATACTTCTCTAACCATTCTGAAGCAAGATCGCGATCGAAAATCTGAAATTCACAGGGCTGCATAAGCTGAAGCACTAAACATAACCGCTTATTCTACTCTGCATTCTCGCTTATCGCTTCGCAAAATCTTGCGTGAAATAGTACTCGCCACTGGAGCTAATGCTGATGCCGATGCCCGTGATGTTGAAATTTCCTTCAATATTTTGCAGATGCTTCGGGCTTTTCAACCAGGCTTCAACTGCTTGTCCTGCCGGATCACGACGACTTGCAACCCACGCCACATTCTCAGCCGTTGATAGGGATTGTGTCGAATTTGAAATCGCTTTCGATCGCTGAGCAAATCCTTGATGCCCAAATGAAACAATCTTCTTTGCCATGTTGCGACTGTGCGATCGCGCCTGGTGAGCAATATCCGAACTCCAGGTCAATGCAGAGAGTCCTTTGCTCGATCGATATCGATTAATACGACGCAGAATGTCCTGCTCCATTTCAGCAATTAAGCTAGCCTGCGCCATTTGAAAATCTGCTTCGCGAACACTCGCAACTTGAATCGAAACCGTCTGAGCCTGTACTCCGCTGCCGATTATTGAGGCTGCCGAAATTCCGATAGACAGCACAAAATTTAGTACGGGTTTGCTGGAGGTGCAGTTCAGCATTACGTCTCTCTCCTTGGTATGAAGTCACGATGAAGACAGTAACGCGAATTGAGGATTCTCGCAAGTAATCTACTATACAGTTTTGCCTAACAAACTACGTAGGAAATTGTATATGCCCCGCTCTGCACAGGTTTGAGTCGCATCAAATAATAAAAAAAAACTTGTGATCTGAGTCACTAAAGTTGTTTTTTTGTGAAGAAGACGTTGAATTCACTCAGGTGAAATTGTGCTTACTCTAGCGTGATGTGCTTATCTAGTGATATTTACTCTTTAGGACGCGGGAACGGTTTAAGCAGATTTTTTCCTTGAAAAACATGGATACGATCAACCACCACTCCGCCTCTACGGAGGGGAACTTCTCCCAGTTTTTTGAAGCTCTGAAAGTACGGGACGAACTCAGCCGCCGAATCTTCTTGGGTTTGAAAATTGTCTGAAGTCAGATAGAGCGCGTCTTTGCCGATCCATTGCGTAGGGGTTGACCAGAAAGAAAAGCCGCGCATGTCGCGCTTGTCAAAACAGGTGATCGGAGTCGAGTAAATCGGGGTCAGCGCCATCGCTATGTGTCCCGCCAAATGGAAGCGATTGCTAAACATGAAGTCAGTATCTTGAAGCGCAGCCAGCAGTTGGGGAGAGTTAGAAAATTCGCGGCGAAGCTGTTTGATGTCGAGCAGTTGAATGGAAGCATCCTCTTCAGGCGGCACAAACCCACCCATGAATGAGTATTGTCCTGGTTGTTGCAGGGTGCCGATCGTAATGTGAGATAGGGCAACCATTAAAAGAACCACGATCGCAATTGTTGAGCCATTCAGCCAGCGTTTTAGCCAATTCAATTGCCAACGAGAAGCAGCTAAGCCCAAAAGTGGCGTAACGGCAAAAAATCCCGGCATTGTCCAACCCGGCAAAATTTGCTGATAGCCTCCAATGAATGTAAAAATTAGAAACACTGGAGCCGAGTTCCAAAGAATAAAAGCGTGAATCGATTTTGTAAATTTCGATTTAAGGACGGAGATGATTTCTCGTAAACTTACAAACCAAAGTGGAAATCCAAATGTGGGAAAGAGATACAACGCTGCCATAACTGCAACATTAAAAGCTTTCATCGGATTGTAAGTACGATCGGGAATACTACGATCGCTTTGAAATCGAAACGATACCCAATCATGTTGACTATTCCAATACAGTACGGGCGAGAATGCTGCGAGAAATAAAATAAAGCTTAGAATTGTCCAGGGCGATCGCAATACAATCCAATGCTTTCGACTGGTCAAACAGAATCCGAGCAGTCCAAAGCCCAGTAAAAAACCGTGATATTTCCCTAAGCAAGCAAGCCCAACGAGCAATCCAATCAGCGCAATTCGATAAGTCGGTTGATATTCGCCCGTTTTTGGAAAAAACTCGATCGCGCCCACCCACAGCGTCAATGCCCAAAACAGCATCAAAGGCG
>JALOOO010000062.1 GCA_025454375.1 Leptolyngbya sp. Prado105
TATGTGTCTCAGTGAAATTCTAATTTTCTCATTCGGTTTCTCAGCATTTTCCTTAATTTTTGCATATATATAACCAGGATTCTCGACGAGGCCGACGCCGCTCTCCGATCTGGACGTACTCAGTGGTCGTTGGAGTTGTCCGGCCACGTCCGCCGGATCCAACCGAATAACATGAGAGCTCGCTGGCTCTGGATGCAGTCGTTGCGGAACAGGTCGTCCGAGCAGTTCAACCCACTAGCTAGAAACTATTACTTGACCTCGGCACTGGATAGCTACAACTTGGTCAATTGGAAAATTGATCGCGAGACGATATTCAGGGATATTGGAGTGATACTCGAATTGATGATGTGCGATATGGAATTTACAGTCATCGATTCGGAGATCGCTGGTTAGTCGGAGGTGCTTCAAACACTGGGGGAGCAGTTCTGAAAAAATATTTTACAACTGAGGAATTGATTGAACTTAGCGATCGTATTTCCACCTCTCAAGCCAGCCCGCTCGATTACTACCCCCTACTTAAACCCGGAGATCGCTTTCCGATCAACGACCCCGAACTTCAAGCCAGATTAGAACCGCAACCGCTCGATCGAGTTGAATTTCTTCATGGCTTACTCGAAAGCATTGCCAGAATTGAAGCACAAGGCTATCGACTGCTTGAATCTCTTGGCGCAACCCCATTGAAGCAAATCTTTACTGCTGGCGGCGGCGCACACAATCCCACTTGGACAGCAATTCGGCAACGACAGTTAGGCGTGCCTGTTGTGATTGCTCCTCAAACAGAAGCAGCTTACGGAACCGCATCTCTAGCTTTAAGAGGCATTGCGAGCTAACTCGTTTGGGCGCAGCGCAATGCGATCGCTCAATAGAATTTTTCAGTCAATTGTCCGCGTCAGTTCTTTAAGATGAGCGCAGACATCGCCCGAATCCCACTGCAATTCAGCAACTAAGAGCGCACTAATCCCAGAGATTAGCCCAGTTGTTAGAAATTGCCACACCCCCACATGAGGCAGGAGCGCGATCGCGAAAAGATTGAGCAGTCCAATTAGAACAAACGCCCGTGACCGAATTCTCATTCCAGTGTAGACGTACCCGATCGCATTAATCCCTAACCAAAGCGAGCAGAGCCTTGCAAGGATTTCTCCCCAGCTTAAAAATATGCTCAGATCAGTCAGAATAATCCCCACCAGCATCAGAATGACCCAAGCATCGATCACATCGCTCAAGGGCTTAATCGTGCGCCAGCATTGAGAAAGTTTCATCATCACGATCGTGCCAAACAGCGACAGCCCTGACCAAAGAATCGCTTGAACCTGCCAGTCGATCGCGCAAAACTGAGCCGTCGCAAAAATCAGCGTAGAGATCACTCCCCAGAGAATGCAAGCTTGATCAATTCGAGTGTAAAAGGTTGACAGAATCGTCTTCTCGCCCAGTTGCCAGTGAATCCGCCACAATCCAGGTAAATCCTCGATCTCAAAGGCAGAGCGCTTTCGACGTAAGAAAGGACTCGATCGATCAAACCAGTCTGGTTCTAATAAAATTTTCCAAAACATCTCTGTTAACAAAACTTATTATAATTATAAGAATACTCGATCGGCGGATAGAAATATCTCTATCGAAGCGTCGATTGAAAATTTGAATCTTAATATCAAAAGATGGATATTTAGTCAAGTCTAATTTTGAGTTCTACGATCGACTGTATTAGAGTTATCTTTTCATATAAAAAAAGTAGAGGAGTTTTGCTCCCCCACCTTGCGTATCAATCATTTAGACATTTAGATCGAAATCTCAGCCGCAACTCCTCCCAATGTTGTAACGAATGCCACGCCCTTCGAGATCGCTCCAGTAGCAGTCAAAATCACTTTGACCTTCACATCATCAATGGTGCCTGCGGTGGCAAAGAGTGCTGAGCCACCTTTATCAAACAATCCCGTTACCCAAACAAACGACTCTGGTAACTGCCGCATATTGATGTTGTGATCGTTCGCCTTGCGATCGTTATCAATCACAATGCCAAACGCCGCAGTCTGGAAGAGAAAATGAACTGGATAGAGAATCGCCTCAAAGCCACTATCAATCTTCTTCACCGTGTCAGCATCTTTGAATTTTGACGTAATTGCCAGCGCGACTCCTTTGAGCGTTATCAAACCTGTCACAGAAATCATGATCCACTCTAGTGCTTCTAAGCCTGTTCTCGAAGCAGCCGAGAATCGAGATTTATCCCGCCGACCAAAGATTTCTGCTGCAAGTCCAACTCCTCCAAACACAGCCGCCAGTCCAAGCGTCAAAGCTGCCGGAAGTTTTGATTTGTCTTTCGCGGTCGCTGCCTGAACTAAAGCAACCCCTGACTTCGCAAAAGCCCCAACGATCGTCGCAATCCAAGCATATTTCTTGATATCTTCAATTCCAGATTGCACCATCATTGCATTTTGGAAAGGCAGAACTAGCTTCTCACCTTGCTTCAATGGCGCTTTGCCGAACATCAGCTTGTAAGTAATCGTGCCGGGAATCGCAAACAGTAACATCAATCCATCAATCAATCGGAATGAGGTATCAATGTTCACATTCGGGAAGAACATCTTGACCAATTTCTCAATGAAGGGGAAGCGCACTTTTAAGAACAAGGTGTCTCGCACCACACCAATGAGATCTTTCATCAAGTCGATCGCTCGAAGTAACAAATCGCGCAGCATCTCTAGCAATCCAGACAACGCATTTGCACCCACTGCAATTAAGACATTGCGAATCAAGTTGAAATTTAGATCTTTTCCGGTCGGAAGCTGGTAATTAAACAATTCTTCGAGATCTGCTTCAATTTGTTGCCAGCAGTTAAAGAGATTGTCCGCTCCGTCCGAAAGCAACCCTTTGATAAAAGACTCTGCGGCTTCGACTGCTTCAGTTGCAGGATTGGCACTCTCGATCGAGATAATTTCAGATGCAACCGATTTAATGCGCTCATTGACCCAAGCAATGACACTATTGCCAGTAGCTTGATCCATCAGTGCTTGAATTGGAGCAGTCGCTGCTTTCAAATCATCAAGCACACTCGTTCCAACATGAACAGGCGGCAGTTTTTTCGCAGAAACGCCTGCTGCGGTGCGCCAAGTGTCAATCTGATCGAGAGCCACATCGAAGCCCTTATTCACCTGAGGTTTGAGACTGGAGATCGAAGCTTGGAAGTACTTCAATGCTTCATCAGTTGCATCAACCATGGCATCTCGGACGATCAAGATATCATTCCAGTCGAACGCAAACTTGAGAAATTCCCAAACCTTCTCGGCTCCAGTTTCGACCTGTTCCCACAGCCAACCAAAGAAAGCACCCACTTCTTCGACCGTTTTGAGAATGAATCGCTTAATTTTATCTCCCAACTGACAGACAAACTCGAATGCTTCTTCTGCTTTTCGGATCACAAACAATGCACCTGCTTTAATGCGATCGCCCACTCCCTCGAAGAAGTCTACAATCGATTCACCCAGGTTCGTAAAGAACTCACCCACACTCTTAGATTTCAAGAGTCGATCAATTGCACCTAGCGATGCGGGTTTTACGCCTTGAGCCGTGGCTTCAATGCCCCACTGATAGTTCTGAGGAACTGCATCTAAACGCAGTGCAGAACCATAGTTCAAGTTTGCTGCAACTTGTCTGACCCCAGAGATCACGCCAGTCGTTGAATTCGTCAGTTTCGCAACTTGGTTGAGTGAAGCTGCGATCGCATCGACTTGAGCGCGATCTGCTCCTGTTCGGAAACTTTCAGGTAACAGGGGAGCCGTTCCTTCTGGCGTTGTAAATGTTGCAGATCTCAACTCATTTGCGGTAATTTGCTTGAATCGATCATGCACCCCTGCGGCAGGGTTGATTTCGATCGCATCTTTGATGTTCTCGATCGAGAAACGATAAAGAGCAGGAGTCAGCGATCGCACTGCATCGAACAAGCTCACAGCCCCATTTGCATCGGTTTCGGTTTCGATCGAGACATTCGGACTGACAAAAACAGTTTCGCTGTTCAAGACCACACTACAAAGCACCGAAGCTGAAACCGTAACTTTACGATTTGGCTGTGGCATTCCAGCATCATCTAGTACTCTTAGAGAAGTGCCATAGCAGGGAACGCGAGTCAGTTCACCAGAATCTGCCACTAAAATCGGAGTTTCTTGCCAAACCCCTGTTCCTGCATCTTGCCAGAGATAGCTCGCACGACTATTTGTATAAACAATCAACAGCGAAGTGGTAGTGTGTTCGTCGCCTTGAATTGGTGCGATTTCTTGTACATCTTGGCGAAGTCGGAGCGGAGCGCTCCAGCCATGGGTCGATCGCTTAACGATGTTCAGATCCCCATTTTGCAACAATGTCCAAACTGCAACGCCTTCAGGACTATCTCCGACGACTAAATCTTCCACATTAGGAGCAAGTTGTGCAGGTACGATCGCTTCGACTTTTGCTTTCGCTGCATTGTCTTGCTCATTTGCAGAAATTAACTGCGTGCCCTGTCCTGCAATGTAAAGATCACTCGCACCGTCACGAGTTAAGCTAGATTCGAGGACTGTTGCTCCTGCTGGACAAGGGAGAACGACTACTGGTGGAGTTGAGATAATCCGACCCGCACTGTTGTAAGTCGGGAATGGACGGAATGAAAGCACTCTCTTCCCTCCACTCGTTCCCAAAACATGTAAGCCTGCACCAAAAATCGGATGTACTCCAACCTCAAAGTCAAAAATCTCTTGCAAAGTTACGGCTGGATTAAAGACAAAAGCTTGATTGAACAGTTGCCCACGTCGCATTAAGTAAACCGAATCATTTGCACCTTGATCACCCGATAGAACGATTGTCCAGCGATCTCCCTCATCAAGGACTCGAATTGCAGAGAGCTTAAGCGATGCGCGAGTTCCACAATCAACCCAAGGAATGTTCGTCCAATCTGTATTTTGACTACTGAGATTGTAAGCCACAAAGACGCGACTGATCGAAGGTTGGGCTTTATCGCTAATGGCAACCGCGATCGTCATGCGATCGTCGTCTGTCCAAGCGGCTCCCATTACGTGAACATTTTCGAGTAAGTCAATGCGTTGCCAGCCTTTACTATCTTGGCGAACGAGCGAGAGTTGATTGCGATTTCCAATTGTGAGAACCATAGGAGCCAAGACAGCAGACCGTCGATCGGGCATTGCAATCACTCGACGTTGAAAGCGTCCTTGCTGCTGTGGATCAGCGAGATCTTCTCGTCCAAAGGTGCGTGCAGATGCCATGTAGTCGATGATATCGGTTGAAACCGTGAAGCGAGTCGAGTGTCCTTGTTGGTCAAGTGCCGAAAAGCTAGTAACATTTGGAGTGTTCATGATGTTGTGAAAATGTATAGGGTTGATGGGTCATTGTTTGGGTTGGTCGTCACCCCCTAAATCTCCCACGAGTGGCTAGGGGGCACTATCTGCTTAATATGAAGCGACTAGCAAAATCTATGGAGCCTGATAGATCACATCCATTAGTAAATCGCCCGTCTGATCCGAAAAGTGAAGATTTTGGAAAGTAAACACCCCACCCCCCGGCGGAATGAACTGATGTTTTGACAGATCGATATCAATGCGAGACAAAACAACTTGCAGCACACTACTAATTTCATTCACCTTTTGCTGCGCCCCATTGCTCAACATCGTCTGCATATCCTGCAATCCGAAGAGATTTTGAAATGCCTGTGTTACTTTCGCAAATCCAGACGTATCTCCTGAAACTTGAATCGGCGAGAACTGAGGATTGTTCAGGTCAGGATGAATACTCAACTCAGTTCCAATGCCTTCAGCCGTAAGCACGATCGCAGCATTAAAGGTGCGTGTCCCCGATCCGTTGACAGAGAGCGTCGGCAATCCATCCTTGTGAACTAGCGTTTTCAAAGTGCGTTCACGGTAAGTCCGAGAGCTAGAAATCGTGCCAGAGATCGTGAGCATGTTCGTGCCAGGAACTAATGTAACGTTCAAGGTATAGCCATCGCTGTAATCCAGCAGATGTTGTACCCCAATGTTATTCGGGTTGTCCGTTCCAGAGTTGCGAATCGAATAGGTGCGAGTATCTCCGTTCTTAGCAGGTGCAGAGCCGATCTGCTGAGTAAAGAGTGGAATCAAGTACTCATCAAAGAACTTCTCTTTGCGAATTGCCAAGATTCCTGAAATCGTTGAAGTTTGACCATTGATCTGATCAGGACGAATCCAATCATTAACGAGCTTAATACGGGCTGCATTGATATCAGCAGGTAACCGTTGCGAGAACATGCCCAGATAGCTCAATGTGCTAGCATCTGCTGCTGCTGCATTCGGATCGACATGGAAAATGAAATCTGTCATTGCAAAAGTTGGAGTGGCTTGCTGGCGATTTCGTCTGACCACTGTACCGAGCATGAATTCGCCCATTTCGCCTTGAAGCAATAGATTCAAAGATTCAAGAGCTTTCGTTCTAGCAGCTTGCGGGACACCTGACGGAATTTGAATTTGTTGACCTCCAGAAAGCAGTAAATTCGCGTTCGTAAATTTTAGAAACAGATATTCGATCGAGAACACCGATTCAGGCAATCCCGATTTTGCGATCGTCTCACTGGCAATATTTTTTGCATCCGGGTCAATTGTACCTAAAGCATTGAGATCGACCGCTTTTTTATCCAAATCTACCGTCACCGTAACGCTCCAATTCTCGATCGCACAAGTTGCTTTATCTTCTACTTCTTCGTCAAAGTAAGTGACGACTCCAGATTCGAGATGCAAAGTGACGTTTACTTGTCCAAGCTTGCCATTGGGAACATTAAAGTCGATCGTGATCGGCGCGAGTTTTGTGCGAATTCCATAAACTGCCGGAACCTGTTGCCCTTGCTTATTGACTCTAAACTTAGGCAGAACAATCTCACTTTCAATATTTTTACGACGTACCCAAGCTTTCCAAGCAAACTGAAGTTGAGTATTAATCGCTTGTTGCGTTAGCGATAGAGCCATATCGAAATCAGTCAGAATGTTTTTACTATCTCCTTGCATTCCTAGCGCGGTTCGATTCATTCTATTCATCGCGCCTACTCGATTACTCAGAACCATGGTGAGAAAACCTCAATTTTGAATGTGATATTGAGGTACACGATGATAATTTATGGCTTATGCAGACTGCTGATGTCGTTTTGTTTTTTAATTGAGCAAGTGATGTTAATGAGCGATCGATGAATCCCATCCGTGTTGCCGTGATTGATATGGGCGTGAATCCTGATCAGGTCAATGTACTCCCTGGATTAAATTTGAGCGATAAGGTAGATGAGTATGGAGCGCATGGCACTGAAGTCGCCCAAACGATTCTGAGCATCGCACCAGCGGCTGAGATTGTGCCGATCAAAATTGTCAATGCTCAAGGAATTTTGCGAAATTCAGAAGCGATGACGATCGCGTTTCAATGGATTCTGGACAATTACGATCGACTCAATATTCGAGTCATTTGTGCAGCGATCGCAGATAGTAGCTGTTCTAATTCTGATGAGTACTATAAGACGCATCCCTTACGCGCTCTGATTATTCGTCTCCGAGAAGTAGGAGTTGTCACAGTAGCAGCAGCAGGAAATTGGTACGTGAACTATCAGCGTCAGGGAATGGCTTTTCCAGCAATTTTACGAGAAGTCGTGAGTGTAGGAGCAGTTGAGAAAACACCAGCAGGATTTCAACTGGCTCGCAATTCTCAACGATTGTCTTCAAACTCCGAGTGCTATACGACTTTTTTTGTAGAACCGGGTGCGCCTGGAGATACCAGTGGCGCAACTGCGATCGTAGCAGGACATTTTGCAAATTTAGCTCGATCAAGCATGACGATCGAGGAATCGATTGAACGACTGACTCGATCGTGCCAACCCCTATTGGATGAGGATCACCTCGCTTGGAGAGTGCTGCAATTACTGTCCTAAGTAAGCTTCTAGCACTTTTGAATTGGACTGAATCTCATTTGGACTACCATCTGCCAGATTCGTTCCTTCTGCTAGTACCCAAACTCGATCGCACAACGACATGATCACATCCATATTGTGTTCAATCACTAGAAATGTTAGTCCTTGCCGATTCCAGTACTGAATATACTCACAGATTTGATTGATCAAAGTCGGATTCACCCCTGCCGCAGGTTCGTCAAGTAATACGAGCTTCGGACGAGTCATCAAAGCTCGCGCGATCTCTAAAAGCTTCCGCTGTCCGCCAGAAAGCGCTCCCGCATAGTCATGCGCTTTTGCTGCTAGTCCAACCGATTCGAGAATTTCCATGGCTCGATCGCGGTTTTCTCGCTCCTCTTTGCGAATCTGACCTGCCAGAAACCAGGTATTGAAAAAATTCTCTCCCGTCTGCTTCTGTGCGGCTAATAGCATATTTTCTAGCACTGAGAGCCGAGATAGCACTCTGGCAACTTGAAAGGTGCGAATCATGCCACGTTGAGCAATTTCATGCGGCTGTAAAGACTCGATCGCTTCTCCATCAAACATCACTTGACCCTGATCAGGATGAATGAAGTTTGACAGTAAGTTAAACAACGTCGTTTTTCCAGCACCATTGGGACCAATCAATCCTGTAATACTTCCAGTCGGAACTTCTATTCCAGCGTTGTTGACTGCTTTAATTCCACCAAAACTTTTGACCAATCCTGTTGCAGAAAGGACGGCTGTACTTGAAGTCTGCATGATTATTTCCCGAGTGTCAGTTCGTCTTTATTGCCCAAAATCCCTTGCGGTCTGAATAACATCAGCACCATAAGAATCAACCCAATCAACATAATCCGCAGTGCGCCAACTTGATCTGCCCCCAATGGCAGAATCCGATCCAAATCCCGAGTAAACGCAGTATAAGCCCAGTAGATCCCAGCCCCTAAAATCGTTCCTGCATTGTTACCCGCTCCACCCAAAATCATAATAATCCAGGCTTGAAAAGTAACAATCGGCTCAAAGTTTGTCGGATAAACCGTGCTTAACTGCCATGCGAAGAATGCTCCTGCAATTCCCGCGATAAAACCACCTAACATCAACGATTGCAGCTTATAGAGAAATACATTTTTACCGAGTGCTTTTGCCACCTGTTCATCTTCTCGAACGGCTTTTAGCACCCGTCCCCAAGGAGATCTGACTAATCGCTCTAAAGCCCAATACACGATCGCGAGCGTAATCAGCGAAAGAAACAGCAATCCATTCCGCGCTTGATTGTCTCGATAGTTATAGAGCGAGATCGCAGCCACACTATACAATCGCAGCGTCAGTAAAATCAGCACCCCTGACACGATCGCATTAACGGTTTTCTTCGGTGCTAAAATCCGCTGCACTAATTTCCAAATCACAAAGGCAAAAATTGGAGTCACAATCGCAATCATGCCAATTCGAGTTGCAACAGTTGGGCGAAATTCTGCTAAAGGAGACGGAAAATTCTGCACCCCAAATGCACCTTTGGTTAACCAGGCTTCATTTAATGCGACTAAGCGCACTAATTCAGACACTCCAATGGTCACGATCGACAAATAATCTTCTCGCAATCTCAGCGTCGAAAACCCCATGAATAATCCCAACAGTGCTGCTAACAATCCCCCAATTAACACAGCAAGCAGAATCGGCATTCCAGTGAGCGTCAGCAGCGATGTGGAATAAGCCCCCACCGTCATAAAAGCGACATGCCCAAAGTTGATCAGTCCGGTGTAGCCCCACTGTAAATTCAATCCTAGGCTAAAAATTGCATAGATTGCGACCGAGACCAACAGAAACACCAGGTATCCAATCAATCCAGGGTCAAATGAGAAAAGGTAATCTAGCATAAAAATGGACTGCGATCGTGCCAAACATGTAAAAATCCTACCTTAAGCCGGAACATAATCTGTCTCGATTTCTACCAGTTGGGCGGGATTTCCAACATTTGGGTGGGCACTCTCTAAAGGGACAAGTCGCTCTCCTTGCCATGAATCTCTATCGCAATCGCGCCCATCATCTTATCGATCGTATGTCTGACCAAGAATTAGAAATCTTCTGGTCAGTGCTGGAAACGGCATATTGTGATGCCTATATGTTGAAAGCGATTTCAGATGGCAGACGTGTTCACAATCCTGGAGATACTCTGACCCGTGAGGAAGCGATGCAACTGTTACCGCTCCTTCAATCTGCTCCTCGAACCTTATGAAACCGACTAAATCTCTTTCCGCAGGTGGGATGATGCTTCCAGCTAGATTGGAAGTTCGCTACGATCGTGCTTTCTTAATCGATCTCAAAGGGCTAGAAACGTCTGCAATGCAGAAGCTTTACAACTTTGTATTTGAGGATTTTTTCAAAACCAATCAGCTTCAAGACCTGCCAGAATTTCAGCCGCTTGAGAGTAGCGAAATCTGGTACCGCTTCACGATCGAGAGTTTCCTCATCAGCATCGAAGTCACCGGACAGATTATTAAATTCCTTCGCATCCTGCCGAAGCCAAGCGTGTAAACATTGAACGACCTCCACGATCGAGATCAATTATCCAACTTCCGGTTCTTGGCTACCGAGTCTCGATCGCACTTCAAGCTTGGTTCTCGGTTTCGCAATCTTAAATTTAGGCATCAGATGCGGCTTTCCAAGTCCATAAGTCATGCTATAGCTCTGTGCTAGTCCCCAGAGCCAAACTGAAGGCAATCGAGGTTCTAGCCAAGGCTGAATCTGATAAAGCAGCTTCGGAAACCAACCGCTGAAAATCCAACTGATCAAAGCACTGATGCCAAAATTGAAGTAATTTCCCACCCAACGCGTCAAATCCTTCGCGCCTGCCATCTGCCAAATCCAAAGCAAAAGCATCGGATTTTTCTGAGCCGCAACAAGTGCCATGCGGTTAAATCTTGTCCAAGTCACTCGATCTTTGATAAACGCATCCGCGATCGCAGGAGGCTGATCCGCCAACACATCAAAGAATGTGTTCAACATCGAATTCACCTGCTGCGGCGGCAAAATCTTACCCGTCGGAACCATCATGCCCTTGGAGAACATCCAGGTCACAGATACATTGCTTTGATAAGCTCGAATCGCATTCAGCGATCGCTGACTGAGCAAATCATGTTTCAATGCCGTATCGAGCAAATGAGTCAGACGAGATAAATTCCGCACAAGCGAACCAAACCCCGTAAAGACCAAGGGAGATTGCAGAGACGCTGCATCGCCGATCGCAATCAATCGATCAAATGCGATCGTGCGATCTCGACTGTTCGCACTGAAATGTCCCGGAATATAGCCAAACGTTGCTTTCTTCCACACCAGCCGATTCATGTCGCAGCGCCGATACTCCGGCAAAATCGTGAAGAAATCCTCGTACATCTCAAGCAATGAACCTGGATTCTCAGGATTCACCTGATGATAGTGGAATAGATAAAACGTCAGATCCTTCCCTTCAGCGGGAAAAAGCTCCCAAATTAACTGTCGCCCGCGCGAGATATCCCCATGACTGTTGAGAACATCCCCATATTGAGCATCCCAAACCTCCGGCTCAAACCCGTCAGAAATCACAGCCCCAACGGTCGGGCAGACACTATCAAAAGCTCTACCTCTATTGAGTTGCCATGCGATCGGAGAAGCCGTCCCCATCGCATCGACGAGCAACCGCCCGGTCACTTGACGATCGACTTGAGTTGGTAAATGCTTCGCATAGATCGTTACTTTGTCAGGATTGACATCTGCCCGCTCAAATTCCGTCTCATCCCAAATCTCGCCCCCTGCCTCACGGAACTTCTCTCCGCAGAGTTTGAGAAATCTTTCCGCATCGATCGCGATATTTAGTACAGTCGGTGTATGCAAAATCTTCGCCTTAGCCTGAGGCGGATTATTTGCATCGAAGAACTTGTGAAAGCCATCCACATAATCCGCTGCAATCACGCGATCGAACTCTGCAACGGTAAATAATCCCAAATCGATCAAACTCTGAAATTCACTCCGAGAAATATTCCATTCCCGATTCATCCGTCCAAATGGCATTCGTTCGAGAAGTAAGACGCGATAGCCCAATTTTGCCATCACCGCCGCATGAACAATGCCCAATGCCCCACCAATGTAAATCAGATCATATGCAGGCTTAGCTGACGTAATATTGCCGTCGTCGGTACGAAACACAACCTGCTTTGGAGTCTGAGGTGTGCAAACACTTTCGCGCCAGCGTTGCTCCCACCAGTACACGCGATTGAGGTCATACTCTCCGTTCGGGATTTTTTGAAAGAACTCGACTGTTTTAGGGTAATGGTCTGCTAACGCTGCAAAAATTGTCTGCTGCGATAGATCAATCCTGGGCGGGGCGGGATAAGTCGGTGGGAATTTTGCTCTGAGATCGGCGACAAGTTTCTTCAGTAGATCTGCTTCCCCAGAACTAGCGAGATCGCACCATCGAAAGACTTTGAGATAGGTCGATCGCTGAACTGACCAGACAAAAATCGAAAGATCACCGAACCGAATCCCCGCAGGTGTCGTTACTTTCTCGCCTTGAGTCGGAGCATCGTCAGAATGCAGCCATGAAACGACCGCAGCCGTATCGGGGGTGGGGACTTCTAGGTAAAGGATTTCTTTCATGAGTAAGATCTAAACTCCGGATCGTTCAGCAGACGGTTGACAAACTAATAAAAAACAAGCTACTCCTGATACCAACTTAAACTCTTCTTTACATCTTTCTCATTATTATCGAAGACTCGGATCAGATTGGCACTATGAATTATCCTATTTCACCATGCGCTCCTGAATCTATCTCAGTACAGTCAGAACCCGGAACTGAAGAATTAATCTTAAACGCGGTTGCGGTTGTAATTGAAACCGCACGATCTCGCGGGCAGTCCTTAGAAGAGGTTAGATCTGAGGTGCTAGCGGATGATATGATGCTCGACCCACAGCTTCGACTTTGGCTCAGCGATATTGTGACGCAGGCTTGGGAAAGCAATCCAGGATAATTGTAAGAAAGTTTACGCCCTACTTTTCCTAGAGCAAAATCTATGGTTGAGTAAGAGATAGGAATAGAGCGGATTCAGTGTTGATAATTGTCTAATTTCTATACTTAGATTGACAGAGTTCAGATTGACAGAGTTTATACTCACAGATTTTAGATTGACAGAGTTTAGATTCACCGATCGTTTCAAGGCTGAACTTTTTGGCGCGACGATGCCCCGATTGAGATCGATCGCCACATAGCAGTTCCGACTTTAATCGCAATAGATATCCGTCATCACGGGTGTAACTTTTGGCTGCATCAAATATTGAGATACTTTAGAGGTTGATATGCAACTCTCTTTGACAGAGTCTTTTTTTAAATTTTTAGAGTGGGCTTACAACGACCAGAACGATTCGTTTGTCAAACGATGGCGCACGCAACGGTTTCGCAGTTTTCTCGACTGTGTGAATCCGCCAAAGTCGGCGAAAATTCTCGATTTAGGCGGTTCGTCCTACATTTGGGAATTGATGGAGCATAACTTCCAGGTTACGATCGTCAATCTCCCGAATAACGAAGAACAGTTTGAAGCGAATTGCGATCGCTATACCTATGTTGAGGGAGATGCAACCGATTTGCGTCAGCTTTTTGCAGATCAATCGTTTGATGTGATCTTTAGCAATTCTGTGATTGAGCATGTCGGCGATGAGGGGAAACAGGCAGCATTTGCGGCAGAGGTACAGCGTTTGGGCAAGGCATACTGGATTCAGACCCCAAGCGATCGATTTCCGCTAGAAGTCCATACAGGAATGTTGTTTTACTGGCAATTGCCGAAGTTTGTGCAGCAGCGCTTAAAGAAATCGTGGCGCAAAAAGAATCCAAATTGGGCGGCAATGGTTGAAGGGACGAGGGTACTCTCGCGGCGAAAGATGCGGCAACTTTTTCCGGATGCAGAGATTTTTTCAGAACAGAAATTAGGCTTTGAAAAGTCTTATGCAGCGTATCGATCGTTTTGAATGTAGGCTCTTGATTGATTCTATTTTTTGCAAACTGCGATGGCTGATCCAATTCAAGTTCTGGGGATTGATTTAGGCGGGACGGCAATTAAGCTCGGACGGTTTCGACCGGATGGAACTTGCCTCAGAGCAATGACGGTGCCAACACCGCAGCCTGCTTTGCCTGAATCGGTACTGATTACGATCGTCGATGCAATTTCAGAGCTAGATCCCGATCGTCAAGCTTGCGCGATCGGGATTGGAATGCCTGGACCCGCAGATGCAAAAGGACGAATTGCGCGAATTGCGATTAATCTCCCCAATTGGATTGAAGTTCCGCTTGCCGACTGGATAGAGGAAAAAACGGGACGACCGACGATTCTCTCCAATGATGCAAACTGTGCCGGGTTGGGAGAAGCTTGGCTCGGGGCTGGCAGAGCGTTTCAAAATTTCATCCTTTTAACTTTAGGCACGGGAGTCGGAGGCGCAATTCTTTTAAATGGAGAGCTTTTTATCGGGCAGACGGGTGCGGCAGGTGAATTGGGACTCATTAGCCTGGATGCAAAGGGGTCGCCTTGTAAAAGTGGAAATCGGGGATCTTTGGAGCAGCATACGTCGATTTTGGCGATTCGACGACGCACCGGAAAAGAACCAGAGGAGTTGGGTCAATTAGCGCGATCGGGCAATTCAGAAGCGCTAGAATTTTGGCGATCGTATGGACGAGATTTGGGCGTTGGATTGACCAGTTTGATTTATGTTCTGGCTCCAGAAGCCGTTGTGATTGGGGGGGGAGTGAGTGCGAGTGCAGAATTTTTCTTACCCAGCGCGATCGCTGAAATTGAACAACGAGTGATGCCGACTTCACGCGAAGGATTGCAGGTTATTCCTGCCGAGTTGGGGAATCAAGCGGGGATGATCGGAGCCGCGAAATTAGTTCTCAATTCACGTTACATTGAGAACTGCCCTAAATGAACATCCTATCGTTATGGCTTCCATCGAACTTGTTGCTGCTGATTCCATCCCGACCGACCTGATCAAATATGACGATCGCGGTTTAGTCCCTGCAATCGTGCAAGATTATTTGGATGGCACAGTTTTGATGATGGCGTGGATGAATCAGGAGTCCCTCCAAAAAACACTTTCAACTGGAGAAACTTGGTTTTGGAGTCGATCGCGCCAGGAATTTTGGCACAAGGGCGCAACGTCTGGGCATACGCAGAATGTCAAAGCGATTCGATATGACTGTGATAGTGATGCGCTGCTCGTTACGGTTGAGCAAATGGGTGATATTGCTTGTCATACGGGCGAGAGAAGCTGTTTTCATCAGGTGAATGGGAGTGTCACTCCTCCGCCTGCGGATACCTTGTCACAAGTGTTTGCAGTGGTCTGCGATCGTCGAGACCATCCAATCGAGAAATCCTACACTCGAACGCTGTTTGAAGGGGGAGATAACAAGATTCTCAAGAAGATTGGCGAAGAAGCAGCCGAAGTCGTGATGGCTTGTAAGGATGACGATCGAGATGCGATCGCGGGTGAAGTCGCAGATTTGTTTTTTCATTCGCTAGTGGCGATCGCGCATCATGGGGTGGATTTGAAAGAGGTCTATCGCAAACTGCAATCCCGCCGTTAAAGTCCTCGATTCAATGTAATCCCGAATCAATCTGAAGAAATTGCTTGACTCTCCAGCCCACTAGAGAATTCAAAATAAGAATATGAATGAATTAGGGAACTGGAGAGTGATCCATGACGCTACAACTGAGCGTTCCGAACATGGCATGTTCTGCCTGTGGTGAGACGATTACTGCTGCAATCAAATCGACCGATCCGAATGCAATCGTCACGCCTGATCTTAGAACCAAACTCATCAACATTGAAACGCAAGCTTCAGAAACTTCCGTCAAACAAGCCGTGACCGATGCAGGCTATTCCGTTACTTAGTCTTTTTCCTCTTTTATCCTATGGAAACGACCACATTAAAGCTGCAAGGTATGAGTTGTGCCTCCTGCGCCAGGAATATTGAAGACGCGATTCGTGCCGTTGAAGGTGTGCAAGAATGCAACGTTAACTTTGGTGTAGAGCAAGCGACGATCGCTTATGACTCACGAACGACAACGATCGCCGAGATTCAGCAAGCCGTAGATGCAGCAGGCTACTCGGCTCAACCGATGCAGGAGGATGGACTCGCCGACGAAGACGAAACCGAACGGCAAGAACGACAAGCTCAAGCGCGTGCTTTGAGACGTAAAGTTTGGATAGCAGGCGTAATCTCGGCTGTGCTAGTGATTGGCTCAATCCCCGCAATGACAGGACTCAGCATTCCGTTGATTCCGATGGAGTTGCACCATCCCCTACTGCAACTCGTCCTCACGACTCCGGTAATGTTTTGGTGTGGTGCGTCCTTTTTCATCAATGCCTGGAAATCTCTCAAGCGACATACTGCCACCATGGATACCTTAGTCGCGATCGGGACGGGAGCGGCTTACTCCTATTCGGTGTTTCTGACTTTCTTTGCGCAATGGTTTATCAATCAAGGACTGGCTCCAGATGTCTACTTTGAAGTGGCAACTGTAATTATTGCGCTGCTGTTGCTCGGTCGGCTATTAGAAAATCGAGCGAAAGGGCAAACCTCAGAAGCAATGCGCAAGTTAATTGGCTTGCAAGCAAGAACGGCGCGGGTGATTCGCCAAGGGCGAGAAATAGATCTGCCCATTGCTCAGGTCGTCGTTGGGGATGTCATTCTTGTTCGCCCCGGTGAAAAGATTCCGGTCGATGGAGAAATTGTCAACGGTCGATCGACGATCGATGAAGCCATGGTGACGGGCGAGAGTTTGCCTGTGACCAAGCAAGTTGGAGATGAGGTGATTGGAGCGACGCTCAACAAAACAGGCAGTTTTAGATTTCGGGCAACGCGAGTCGGCAAAGATACGTTTTTGGCTCAGATTGTCAAACTGGTGCAGCAAGCTCAAGGCTCGAAAGCACCGATTCAACGCTTAGCGGATCAAGTGACTGGATGGTTTGTGCCTGCGGTGATCGCAATCGCGATAGCAACATTCATCGTCTGGTACAACGTCATGGGCAATGTGACGATGGCATTGATTACGACAGTTGGTGTATTGATTATTGCTTGCCCCTGTGCGTTAGGGTTAGCAACCCCGACTTCAATTATGGTCGGGACAGGGAAAGGCGCAGAAAACGGCATCTTGATCAAAGATGCAGAGAGCTTAGAACTGGCGCATCAGATCCAAACGATCGTGCTGGATAAAACTGGAACGATCACTCAAGGCAAGCCGACTGTCACCGATTTTATTCCCGTTCAAGCCATTGCTCACTCTCATGAGTTATCTGTCCTTTGCCTTGCTGCCTCAGTCGAATACTACTCTGAACATCCACTTGCTGAAGCAGTGGTTCAGTATGCTCAATCTCGCGGAGCAAGTTTAATGGATGTACAGGAGTTTGATGCGGTTGCAGGGAGTGGCGTACAGGGTTGCGTTTTGAATCAACGGATTCAGATCGGAACCTATCGTTGGATGAGCGAGTTAGGCATTGATACTCGCCCGCTTCAGCAATCCTGGGATCACCTCGAATCGCTCGGTAAAACCGCGATCTGGATTGCAGTGGATGGGAAAGCTGAAGCGATCGTGGGGATTGCGGACGCAGTTAAACCCTCGTCAGTTGCGGCAATTCGATCGTTACAACAGTTAGGATTAGAAGTTGTGATGTTGACGGGGGACAATCGTCGGACAGCCGATGTGATTGCACGAGAAGTTAACATCAACCGAGTGTTTGCCGAAGTTCGCCCCGACCAGAAAGCGGTGGCGATTGCAACACTTCAGCGTCAAGGAAACCGGGTCGCGATGGTTGGGGATGGGATCAATGATGCACCTGCTCTCGCACAAGCCGACGTAGGAATGGCGATCGGAACCGGGACGGATGTCGCGATCGCAGCAAGCGATATTACCTTGATCTCGGGTGATTTACAAAGCATCGTGACGGCAATTCAACTCAGTCGAGCGACAATCCGCAACATTCGGCAGAACTTGTTTTTCGCCTTTGTCTACAATATTGTAGGAATCCCGATCGCGGCTGGCATTCTCTACCCATTGTTCGGTTGGCTGCTCAGTCCCATTATTGCTGGAGCAGCAATGGCATTGAGTTCAGTGTCGGTCGTGTCAAATGCGCTTCGACTGCGCAATTTTCAGCCCAAAACACTACGGGGACATCATCATGCTTAAACGAGCCGTGTTCTTTGGAACATTACTTGGATTCGGGTTTCTCATGGGGATGCTTTCAGGCACAATCTTGTAAGGGGGGTGAGTGATGAGAAAGCGAATGATCAGTGGCATTGCAAGTTTAGGTCTCATCTTTGGCAGCCCTTCGCCTGGGATAGCTCAAATGCCGCATGAGACGGAGACGATGCAGCCTGCTCAATCTACTCAAGTTCGGCAGTTCGATCGCATTGAGCAACCTTTTGTTAATAAAGCGATCGTCACCTTGGGTGGATTCGGATTAATCGGTCTAGAACTGTGGTGGTTTTTGCTAAGTAAACCGAAGTCTCGCAAGGCAACAACTCAAAGCAGGATTCAAAACGTTACAAAATAATGGTTGAGTCAGAGGGTCAGAAATGGTAATTCAAGAAGACGCAAAGCTGATTGGCTCGGTTGCAAAAGAGAGTGGAATTCCGATCAAGACCATTCGCTACTACGAAGAGCTAGGATTGCTCAAGACAACCGGGAGAACTGAAGGCGGATTTCGCTTATTTAGCTCCGATGTTTTTACTCGTCTAAACTTTATCAAACGTGCCCAGCATCTCGGCATGAGTTTGGCAGAAATTCGCGAATTTTTAACGATTCACGATCAAGGCGACTTACCCTGCAAGCAGGTTCAACAAAAGCTGAGCAATAAACTGGTCGATATCGATCGTCAAATCCAGCAGCTACAACTACTCAAGCATGAGTTGGAAGCCTTGCTCTCAAATCCAACTGTTCAAGCTAAAGACTCTGCGGTAAGCATTTGCCCGATTATTGAACACCATTAATTTAGGCGATCGAGCGTAGTAGGATCGCGAATGGAATCAGTCCGGCGAATTCTATTCACTCTTAACGGGTGTCGGTTGGACGTGCCACAATCACCCCGATCGCATCTTCTACTCGATTCAAGTATGTCTCTAAATCGGATGAAATTTTTACCCCTCGACCCGGAGCCGCATGGATGATTCCGACTTCGCCATTTGTACTCCGGTAGACAAACCCAGTATGAGTCACATCTAAACCGGGCACACGAGTTGCGATCGCTAAAATATCACCGGATTTCAACTCAGCATATCGACTGCGAATCTGACTCGTTGGAATGTAATTCACAACGGTTGAATTTAATCGCATCTCCATCTGCTGAGTACATCGATATTCTTGCTCACTTGAGACTAATTTTGGATATTTTTTCCAGTTCTCGCTCATGAAGTTTAGCGTTTTATCTAGCGATATCCCGCCTAAATCTTTTGTGATATCTGTCACGATATTTCGACGTTGATTATCTTCAATCCAATATGAAAAATAATGTAATCGGCTACAGTATCCGTTAATTTCTCCATTCTCATACCGCTGTTGCTGAAGATTTGTTGTAAAAGTGATTGGCGAATAATCTTTCGATGCAATTCCACGCGCCATTGCTAAAACTGTTTCAACAAATAGGACACAATCGAATTCTTGTAGTGATGTGAAGAGGGTTTCGTTTTGCGATCGATCTAATAATCCTTCGACATAAGACGCACCTAAAAATTCTGCCGCGATCGTTTGAATTATGTTCCCAATGGGTTTGGCTTGCCAATCCTGCTCGATCGCTCGATCGCTCAATCGCTGAAAGATCTTTTGGTCTGATGGCTTTAATGGACTTTGGGGAGGAGTCATTACCAGTGTCGGAACTGCCATTGCACGAATCGTTAACGGTTCTTCAGATTTAAGCGCAGTACTCGTAGCACAACTCAATAGAAAAACCAGCGTAGTTAGTGGAACGAATCTGCTCATCTTGCACACGTAACAACTCATCGTGGGAGATCGTAACCTCGTTCTGAGCAAATTGTGCAAATCGTTACATTTTCAAGCTTCTGAAAAAAACTTTCGTCCCCAGGTTGACACCCCGCTTAAAACCTAATACAGTACTTACGTACTAGCAACATTTGTATTATCCCAATCTTGTTGAGGAAAACGCCATGAACGGATTAGGTACGCGCACCAGAACTCCAAAAGAGACTCCAGGAACCCTTCCACATCGAACGATCGCGCTGGATGCAGGAAACTACGACCTGAAGTTTTGGAACGGTGCAGGACATCCGAGAGCGATTCGGTCTGTGAGGTTCCAACTGCCTCAAGGACGTGACCCCGTGCGCTACTCTGATCAATCGCCACTGATCGAGTTGCCAGATGGGACACGCTATCATTTTGGCACACAAGCCTACAAGTATCGTCGCCAGCAGCAAACTGTTGTAGAAAACAAAGTCGATCTATCGCGACTGCACCTTTATGCTTGCTTAGAACCAGAGCGGGATGAAGAACTCAGCCAATTTCCGCTCCATGTCTACGCCTCGACTCCTGATCCAAATCGCAACGCTGACGAGATTAGGGCGCAATTGATGGGAGTTCACGAATTCAAACGCAACGGAGTTGAATTCAAAGTTACGGTTGAACGAGTTGAAGTAGAACGAGAAGGAATCGGAGCCTACCGCTACGCACAACAGTTGGGGTTAATTCCCGGCAATGGTTACACGATCGTGGTAGACATCGGTGGTGGAACCTGGTTGTCACGCCTAGTTGATGCAGAAGGGGATGTGATTGACGAAAACGTGATGGATCGAGGCGGTTCTTATGAACTCGCGACTGCAATTAGTTTCGATCGTCGATTGAGCAATGGATTAGGCACGACCGTTGATCCCGCGATCGTCATGGATGGATTTAAGTCTGGACACCTGTATGCGGACACTGGATTGTCCTGGTCGCTGTGGTTGGAGGAGTATCTTGATCCCTGGTTTAAGGGGATTTTTCAAACCGTTAAAGCTCAGTACACGCCCTATATGCCCCGTGTCACTCGTTTCCTCGTCACGGGAGGAAGTTCGCATCTGATTGCAGAACGACTTGCGGGACGGAAATTATTTGCTGTAATGCCCGATCCGCAGTTTGCAAATGTTCGTGGATTGTTTCCGGTCGCAGAAGGATGGCAACTATGTATGACAACAAGGTAAGACTCAGTAAAGATGTGATCGAAAAAGCGGAAATGATTGCAGAAGAATGGGGATTAAAAAATTCTCGGGCTGCGATCGAGGCAGTGTTTCGGAAATATGCGGATGATTATCTGTATGGACGATTACAAGGCACGCCAATGATGCAAATGCCGCAACCGATGATCGATCGCGATAGTCAAGCAGTCGGATGTGACGCGATCGATGAACTAGACGATCTGTTAGGCTTGTAAGCTTAACTGGCTCTGGTTACTTTTCAATGGCATGGATAAAGTCGAGCTTAAATTCGACTTTATCCATGTGCTGAGACTGTGAATAGCACGCGGATTCTTGACTAAGACGAGCTTACTTAATTTTCCAAAGTAAAGGCGGTTGAATCGGTTGAAGCTCGTGCTTCGTCGCTAACTCCCTTTGCACCCGCTCAGAAGCTCGATATACAAACACATCACTAAACCCTGGTGGAACCTTAGGCGCAGACGACTTTGCTAAAAACTGCACCTGCACATCCGGGTCTAATGAATGGCTCAACGAGAAGAACCTCACAAAGAAATCATCCACAAGCACAATCGGTTTTGTCGATCGATTGATCACCTGTGCAAACTGCCGCTCGATATTTCCCTCAGACTTATTCCACCAAAATTCCGACTGTGCCATTAGTCCACCAGACAGAATCCCGATCGACATCACAAACCCTGTCATCGCAATCCAAACTTTCTGATACCGCCCATAAGGAACCATGCGAGTGATTAGCACATAAGCCACTGCAATCTGAATTCCGAGATAAGCAGTCAGTAGATAGCGTGCTGCAGCAGACCGAGAAGCTCCCGCAACTCCATCAGAAAGAATGAGAAAGACGAAGGGAATGACAATCATCGTCAAAACAAATAATCTTGCACTGCGTGGAGCCGATTGACAGAAGAAGAACATCGTCGCTCCAACTAGAATCAGAACGCCAAGTAATATCCCTAGAAACATAAGAATGTGCAATCTTGGACTCGCTTCATTGATACTAAAATCAACGAAAATCAAGCTAATCCCTCGAATCCATCCTTTGACTAGCTCGTTAAAAGCTAACGGTTGGCTTTGTCCTACCATCGCATCATCGTGAACAATTAACCCAAACCAGATCCAGGGCGAAAAGCTAATCCAAGCCGCGATCGACGCGAGTGAAAACGCAATTAGATTCTTACTCCACTGAAATCGCTCATTCAACAGCATAAAGATGCTATGTCCAAGCGCAACAAAAATAGTAAATAAATGCGAATAGAATCCAACAGAGAGTGAAATGGCATACAGCATCCAGTTTGTCTTGGTGCGATCGCGCATTGCCCGCAGTAGAGAAGCACAAGCAATTAAAGTCGTGAGAATCCACAAACTAGAGGGACGAGCTTCCTGAGCATAAATCAAGTGAATCGGAGAAATTGCAACGATGCCAAGCGTCATCCAAGCAATCCGACGAGAACCAAAAAGTTCTAGACAGAGCCAGTATAGACAGGGAAATGC
>JALOOO010000063.1 GCA_025454375.1 Leptolyngbya sp. Prado105
AGATTCCAATAGGCTAGAAGCGGAATCAATGCGATCGCGGATCAATTTCCCAAACGACAATACAACACAAGGTTCTTATCTTGCTTCATCGGAACTCGACCAAGTAGCACTAATGCAGGCACGATCGCAAATCCACCCCCACCAGTCCAGTCAGCACACCAATGCCAATTCCTTCAGTCAATAGGCAGAGCCAACAATACTTACAGACGGGCTTCGGATAGAACTCCAAGCGATCGTAGGTTTCGGCGATATGCCCATAACATAGACCAGAATAGGAAGCGCCAGCACTGAACCACCACCACCAATCAATCCTAAGCTCAGTCCAATGCAGGCAGCAAGTAGATGTCCAATGACCCAAGTGAGTATAGCAACCTCAATTAGTAAATTCATTATGTAATCAGATAGTAATATGTTTGCAAAAGCTGAATCCAGAAATTTGATGTTTACTGAGTTCTTGATATTCAGCAAAATTTTGCCTCCCTCAATCAGTAGAGATTAAGTTGCCTCTCTAGGCTGAAGTGATTCTATCAAGAGTTTTTCAAGATTGAAAGTATAACGATGTAGTAATAAGTATTAAGCAAGGAGAAAACTAATGACTATTGATCTCAACCGCTCGAATTCAACGGAGAACGATCAGGTTCGTCGCAATACGCCAACCTCGCTTAATCAACGCATTGATCAAGCAATCGCGACTCGTATTCATGACGATGCTACGAAACCTGAAGCAGAACTCTCTCAACGCATCACCCAACTCGATCGCGAATGGAGTACCGAACGAGTTTTGGAACTCAATGCCTCGACCCTAGCATTTATTGGTTTGATCTTGGGGATTACCGTCCATCCCAACTGGTTTTGGCTCCCTGGATTAGTGTTGCCATTCTTAGCTGAGCACGCAATTCAAGGCTGGTGTCCACCCTTGCCGATCATCCGTCGATTGGGCGTTCGGACTCGCAAGGAAATCGATCGTGAGAAATTTGCTTTGAAAGTACTGCGGGGCGATTTTGCGACGGTTGGAACAGACACCGATGCGAATACTCGCGCTGCCGCTGCACTGCAAGCTGTAGAACGCTAAAAATCTAGATGGAAAGAAAACCGTTATGGCATTAGTTTTTGAGCAAATTAACGTTGAAGGATTGGCGCATTTGTCTAATACCAAGTAGATCAATATGTGCTACAGATATAAGGAGTCAAGTTTGAGGCAAAGGGATGGTTGGAGTCAGCCGCATCGAAATTCAAGAGAGTACGGATCAACTCAAACACCTGATGCACTTGCAAACCAGTGCGAGCGCAAAAGAACGATTGCAAGTGCTGTACTGATTGAAAAGCCTCCAGGCAAAAGACATTAGTACTGTTGCTGCAATCGTGAGACGCGACCGGACAACAGTACAACGATGGCTGTTGAAATACGAAGCACAGGGCATGGAGAAACTGATTGCAGCCCGGAGTGGACAAGGACGCAAAGCTGTGATTCCTGAAGCAGTCAATCAGGCGTTAGTGGAGAAGTTGGATGACCCGAATGGCATGAGTCGCTATCTTGAGATTCAGCAATGGCTCGAAACTGAACATCAATTGCAGGTGAAGTATCCGACTGTGCATCGTCATGTGTGCTATCGCCTCGGTGCGAAGTTAAAAGTTCCCCGCCCCGTCAACGAATCGGCTGATGAGCGCGACCGATGCGCTTTTCGTAAACCCTTGCTGCCCAATTGGGCGTGATGCGGATGGGGCGGACTGAGCAGTTGATCCGCTATTGGTGTCAAGACGAAACCCGACTCGGACTCCAAACGATTCATCGCCGCAAAATCACGAATCGTGGAGTCAAGCCTATCGGGTCTCAAACAGTGGCAACGAGACAACTACTATCTCTATGGCATCGTGGAACCGAGAACTGGCGATAGCTTCTTCTATGAGTTCTCGCACCTTGACCACATCTGCTTCGAGCAGTTCTTGAAGTTGGTGTCCGAACAGTTCCCGGACAGCCTCAACATTATTCAACTCGATAATAGTGGCGCACATACCGCAAAAGACATCGCCATTCCTGACAACATTGGGCTGGTGTTTCAGCCGCCTTATTCGCCCGAACTCAACCCCATTGAGCGCCTATGGCAATATCTCAAAGATGACCTGGCATGGATGCGCTATGAAACACTCGAAGCGTTGCGGCTCGATGTGCGCGATCTGCTCAACCAGTTGAGTCGAAACGCGATCGCATCCATCACCGAATACTGGTTCATCTTATCCGCTTTATCTGTAGCAGGTATTAATTGAGAGGGTATTAGAGGTCATTATGCGATCTAGATGGGTTCTCGTTAGAACTTTACGAAGTATAGAAGTTTGTGTTTTTTTTCGAGTTTTATTGCACAAAGACAATGCCAGCCGCCAGTTCGACTAGCTTGAGTTCCGTATTGCAGCGATCCTCGATCAATCTCCGCTTGGTTTCTAATTCTCGATTCACTTTTTTGAGCAAGCCTTCAGTCGCAGGCAGCATTCGGAGCCGACCCGATTGCTGAAACTGCTGGATGCGATCTTCAAGTTGTTGGCATCGCCGTTGAGCATAGTTTTCGGCACTGCGCTCTTGAACCCTGCAACGGTTGTCATTTTCAGCATCAAATTCCTGCGATGCCTGCTCAAAGGCTTCTTCTAAGGCATCCTGGCAATCATTGTACAAGGCTAGAATGAGATCGCTGTCCGTCAAAAAGTTTGCCGCATTAAGTTTGGCTTTTCCATACCGGGCGGCTCGATACACGAATTGCTCCGATCGCTCATCCGATAATAGTTGTTTTGTCGAGCAGCAAGCTACTTTGTAAGCCAAACGGCTCTCGGAGCGCAATCCTTTGAATAGCCAGCGATGAATTACATAAACATAGTGCCCTGGTGCAAGACCAACCTTCGACTGCTGGCAACAAACCGCCGCGATCGGGTGAAGTTTTTGGGCATCTGTTTCGTAGCTATGTCTAATCCATTGAATCAGCGGATGCGTTGGATCGAGCAATTCAATCAAGTTGCCTTTGTCTGCTTTACTAGCAACTTCGACACGGGGATCAAACAAACAGAGAACGGGCGATCGATGTAAGCGGGTTTGGGTAGCAACACGGTGTTGTTTGAGAAACCATTCTAAATCGAGCTTAGCATCCTCACTCAGCCTGATCTCAAAGACAGCTTCTCGCTGGGGAACAGGTTTGATCGTGGTTCCTTCGTAGTAACGGGCAAAGTAGTCTTCAACAAAGGAATATAGTTCTTCAGAAGTAACCCATCTCCCTTGATCACGGCTTTTCGTGACCGCGTTGAGAATGTGATCCGAAAAAGCGATTAGATTCACCGCTTCTTGCTCTAATCGTTCTTGTTCAACGGATTGTTTGAGAATCGCACTTGCAGTTTGCTCAGCACGCTGAAGTCTTTCGTCATCTGTTAGCTCCGAGTTGAATAGCGTGACTAGCAGTTTTTCCGTTGCTTCTCCGAGGATGTTTTCGAGATCCCCAATGCTTTCTCGAAATACATTAATGCGGTCATACAACCGAGTGAGAATGCGTTCTTCGATCGTATCTACTAAACTGAAATTGATGATTGAGATGCGATCGGCTTTCTGTCCTAAGCGATCAAGCCGACCAATGCGCTGTTCCACTCGCATGGGATTCCAGGGCAAATCGTAGTTGATCAAAAAACGACAAAATTGCAAGTCGATTCCTTCACTGCCCACTTCGGACGAGAGTAGGATTGAGGCTTTGCCTTGTTCAAAGTGTTGAATCGCTTCCCACTTGCGATCACCCATGCCTCCGAGAATTAGACTTGTTTGAATGTCATCTGTCTCTAGTCGGCGTTGGAGATAGTGAAGCGTCCCACGAAAGTAAGCAAATAGAACAAATTGTTCCTGGGGATTTTTCTGAAGTTCACCACGCAAAAAATCAACTAGCGTGCGATATTTTGTATCCTCAGCTTCGAGGTGTTTGTAGTCGATTTCTGCAAGTTGAACTATTGGATCGAGCGGTTCTTGAATCTGAGATTGCAGTTCGGGTGCAATACCCAAATCTTCCCAAAACAGTTCATCCGCTTGCATTTCATCGAGGATGCCTTTTTCTGACCAGGATTGTAAAGCTGCCACCAGACAGCTTGCCATCTGCCGTTGATACGCAATCAACCGAAATAAGGGAACGCCTTGCTGGTTTTTGCTCTGTTTGCGGATTGCCTGCGTTACAGACTCATAGATATGTTTCTCTCTGTCTGAGAAAGGAACGCATAACGTTTGGGAGGCGCGTTCAACCCGATTGGGAATCACATCGCGCTTCCGGCTGCGAGTGAGATACTGGCTGATCAAGGAGGCACTTTCGAGCTTGTAGCCCAGCCTCACTTGTGTTTCTGCACTGATCGCTTCTGGGGTCCGCAGCAAAGTTTTGATTTGTTGAAGTACCTGATTCTCTCGAAAATACTCAGATTGCAGGGCACGATCGAGTTCATGCTTCGCCGTTGATAAATCCGGAGGATGGCTCCAGAGCGATCGCAACGCACGGATCAGAGGCGCGTTCGCCGCTTGCATCTGATGAAAGACAGTTTCATCGAAAAAGTCTTCTGGGCTGATGATTTTCAGTAGTTGATAGAGATTGGCACTCTCAGTTTGAATCGGTGTTGCCGTCAACAGCAATAAATGACGAGAAGCATCCCTCACTAATTGCCCCAAGCGGTGAGTGGCTGTCGATTGGTTGCGGAGATAATGGGCTTCGTCAATCACTACTAAGTCAAACAGTCCTAGGTCATCAGCAACAGGGTTTTGATCTAATAATCGTGCCAGTTCTGCTCTAGCACTCGTGTTCGATTCGTCTTCCCAATTCGCACCGGGACGCATCCCTTCCAAACTCGCGATGCAGACAAACGGATGCTGATACTGACTTTGCAGAACGTGCTTTGCCTCTTCTAAAAGTTCCTGAGCACTGGTGAGTCGGGCAACGATATTGAATCGCTGCCGCAAATCATCCTGCCATTTCTCTCGCAGAATAGCTGGACAAAGAATTAATAAACGACGAGCATCAGTTCGGGCTTGCAGTTCTTTCCAGACATACATTGCTTCGATCGTTTTTCCCAAGCCAACTTCATCAGCAACCAACAAGCGCCCGACGGGGGACTCTAGGAACTTCAGGACGGGCTTAAACTGATGTGGGTAGAAGTCTGTCTTGCTCGACTCCATACTGTAAAAAATGTTAGTGAGTTGCCCCTTCAATTTCTCGAACGTGAGAATTTTTCTTAAGTCATCTGCCCCACTAAATTTTCTCTGCTGAAATAGGTCGAAAAGCTCCTCTGACTCTCCGCACAGTTCCAAGAGATTGTAAGGCTTATACGACTTCTCGTTAGGTGCGAATTGTACTTGCACTAAGAGGCGTGTTCCTGACACGCGAGTTTTTCCCGTGGTGATGCCCCGATAACTAGGATTTCCTTTGACTCGAACTTCCTGCCCCGCAATCTCCGGATTCCAACTCATATCGCTCACCATGAACCTTGCATCTCCCCATATTTTGGCGGCTTACTCAGTGGGTCTTCCTCCTTGGAAAGGGCTGGTTTGATTTGTTCCATCTGACTCGGCAGTCGGATTTGGGGTTGTTCTCCATCTGGAATTGATAAGCCGTAAGCGACTGCAAATCGATGAAACTCACGATCAGAAATGCCGTTCGTTTCTAGATCTTTGGGCAGGGGAAGCGATCGCACATCATACTCTGGAATTCCTGCATTTTTGTGCTGAAAGTCTTGATAAGTTGAGGTAATCGCTTGCTGATAGAATGCGGTTTGTCCACCCCCACCCCCGATCAAGATAGCAAGAGTTGTTTTGAAACCAGGTTGCATCAAGCTAAAACCATGCTCACCGTATCTCAAGCTTCCATCTCGAACTACTTTGGCAACCAATAGCTGAATGTTTTTTCGTGCCGTACTGGTTTGAAACTGCTGAGGACAAGTCGGTGAGTTTGCACAGATCGTCTCTTTGACCTCCGTTTCTGCCATGCCTAATTCTTTGGCTAACTGTTGAGCAAAGGCGGTGACTCCCAACGGATTCACTTTTCCTGCAAAGAAATCTACTTTCTTCTCCCCATCATCATTCCAGTATCGGAATGCACTCCCGTCAAGCGTCCCGTCTCCAACGTCGAAGAGGACATAAAATCCGGCATCCACTTCACGCGAGTTAATCAACGACCATACTTCAGCCGAAATTTCTGGAATCGCGTGGCAATTACTCGCCGGATGCTGTAGTTTTGCTCGAAGGGGCTTGAGGCAATCCTGCAAGTTTTCCAGGGTGATTGGTTCCGTCTGAGGTTCGTTACTTAATAGCCAAGCAAGGGAAAGCGTTTTCCTGAATCGCTCGATCGCCTTAGAGTCATAGTATTCAACAGGAACACCTACATTGGCAGACCAATCAATTTTTTGATTGACGATTAACTCTGGTTTGTTGCGACGAATCCATGCTTGAGCGCGGATAATGACGCGGCTGAGATAGTAAGCACAAAGATTTTCAACAGCTTCAGCCTGACTCACTTGAGGAAGATGTGCAAGTTGCCAGCTTCCTGCATATTGAGGTAGATCAAACGCTGCAAGGCGCATTTTGACAAATTCTACCGTCGTTTGCACCTGATCGTCGTATCGTTGCCATTCCGAAGCGGTCAATCCGGTAATTAACGTGCCATCAGACAAAATGCCGATTTTCGTCGGCAGTAAAGCTTCTTCTAAATGAGTAACTTCATCCGTAAAGGTAACAATCTCTGATTGGTTGTTCACCATATCTCGGAAGCAGACTTTCGTAAAACTCGTGCCGAAATCGATGCCCAAGTTAAGCGACAATTCCTCCAACTCGATCGCGGCTCCCTCTTCAAAGCCATCAGAAGCTTGAGACTCGGTTTCAATTTCTAAGTCCGGTGTTAAGTTGGCAACTTCTGGGTTTCTAAGAATGGGGGGTGACTCGATTTCAAGTACCTCAATCGCAGCGAGTCGCTGTTGGAGTTGAGCAACCTGTTCTGCAAGCTCAAAGAACAACTGCTGGAGTGCTTCTAGCTCAGTTTGGCTCGTTGCATGATTTTGTTGTTCCTGTAGTGCCGTGAGTTGTGCCGTGAGTTGGGAGAATTGCGTCTGCACCTCAACTTGATGTCTTGCAACTTCGGGCTGGTGTTCCTGAAGTGCAGTGAGTTGTTGATGCAGATGAGAAAGTTGCGATCGTACTTCAGCCTGATCAGTAGTTTCATCAGTGTGACGTTGCTGAAGGGTCGTCAGTTGGGCATTCAATTGCAGCACTTGCTGAACAATCTGTTCCGTGGCATTCGTCAAGTTTTGAGCCGTTTGCGTCGCTTGAATAGCGAAAACTTCCCGCAATTGGCTCAGTTGGGCTTCTAACTCCGTTTGACTCGTTGCCGCATCTAATTGATGTTGCCTAAAAGAAATTAGCTGGGCGCTGAGTTGAGAGAACTGAGTTTGCAATTCAGCTAGATTTGTGGTGATGCCAGGTTGCCCTTGCTGAACTGCGGTTAACTGCTCATGCAGTTGGGAAAGTTGCGATCGTACTTCAGCCTGTTGTGTGGTGTAATCGGTTTGGTGTTGCTCGATCGCGTTAATTTGTTCCTGAAGGTGTGCGACTCGTTCTATTAAGTCTGTCTGATCTGGAACGGGCAGTTCTAGAATTCGCCGCTCAAGGAGAGCGATTTGACTATTAAGCTGCTGTCGTGTTCGCTGTTCAAAACTCCGCCGATTCAGTACATTAAGACACAAAGATAGCGAAAGTGGAGCTGCCGCATAGACAACCTGTTGCGATATGGCTGAGACGACAACCCCCACCGCCGAGGCGGCGACCGAGGTATATTCTGCAACTTGTAAGAATCGCGAGCGTGGGGGGCGAGGAGAAAATGGATTACTCATGCAAATTGTTTTCGGCAGAGTCTTTCAGACAGAAAAAGTTGCTTCCATCCTGTCATATCCGCTACAGATTGTCAGTGGAAGCCAGAGAAAAAACCACTAATAATTACCAGGGACATGGTTTCACCCACGATTACAGCCACACCAAATTGGACTTCAAAAATTCTTGCGCTACTTCACAGTTGCCAAATTAATTTTTGGCAAAGAATCAGTGTGTCCCGGAAGCTTCCAATGAGATATGAGAGAAACCTAATTCATAGAAACTAGTCTATGCATGGGGACACCTAAGTCAAACTGAAACTTGTAACGACTCTCTCAGAGCAGTCGTTACAAGTTTCAGCGGAATCACAACTGGACTATTGCTCAATTAGCTTCTGTGCTGTTTCGACGTTCTGATTAGCATGGGTCGCGATCGCGCCGAGGGCAGCTTTTTCGTTAATGCTCTGACCCTGGAAGAGTTCTGTGTTGGCGCTGTAGAAATCAATCAGCTTGCGGTAGAGCGGGGAAGTAGGGCGCACAAACAGATCTTCACTGATTAAGCCAGTTGAGCAGTTGTCTTGCCTTGCACAGGCAAGCATCAGGCTTTGGGCAAATCGATAGTCATCTAGCGCTGTTTGGAAGTATCGGAGTGCTTGGCTAGAATTTGGGGCTTGTTGAAGCTGCGCTAACTCACGCCCGATTCTTTCTAGAGTAGAAGATAACTCGTCTGTCGTCATACCAGACCGCAGCGCACTTGCAAGTTGCTTAAACCGCTCAGCGAGTTGGCGTAACTGTTGCCGTCTGGGTGCTGCTCTAAAGTCGGACAGGGCTTTAGCATAGGTTTGGCGGTAGGAACTCGCGTCTGCGGAAACGGTGGTTCCCTCTAGCGATATGAGATTCAGTCGAGCGATCGCTCTCAGCAAGGTAGCTTCAGTCCGCTCCCGCTGAGTTGCATCTGAGGGATTTGGATTGGCTTCAAACTGCTGATAGAGGCTTTGTGCAGCCTTGAGGTTCTGCACGGCGTTGCGCTCTGTATCGTGGCGATCTTGGGCAACGGTGCGGATTTGCTTGTACTCTTTGAGTTGTTTTTCGACTGTGCCGAAGATGGGCATGGATTGCGCCAGTTCCGCTGGATCGCCGAAGCGGGTTTGAATGTCTTCCAAGTACTCGATCGCGGCGTTCAGTTGCGTCACATGGGCTACCCACTCTTCTTCCGGCAGCACCGCCGACTGTTTCACGGCAGCACGGGCAGCTTTACTGCGGGTGGCTACTTCTTGGGACAGCCTGGTCGCATCAATGTTGATTTTACAAGATGCGTAGGTTGCCCGGAGTGCCTGTGCATCCCGTATACCAAAGCCCGGAATTGGCGGAATGCCTTGCAATTGTGCCTCGGCAGCGTTCCAAGTGTTGTCAGCAGCGCTTAAGGCGGTAGCATCCGCCAGGGTTGGAGTGTGGCAAGCCTCGCTCAATAGGGTGTGAGCTTCCGCAATTTTTTGATACTGATTGGTTCTAACTGTGTTGGCTGCAATCGCGCCTCCCATGATCACGGCGGCAACACTGGTGGCAATTACCACATGTTTGGGCTTAATGCGACGGCGGGGAATGGGGGTAGGGAGTGCGATCTCAGACGCATTGTGCACTGGCGGTTCGGCAGGTGGCGGGAGAGACTGCTGCGCGATTAGGGACGATTCTTGATCTGGGGCCAGGAATTTCGGCTCAACGATTGAAGAGAAATCGGTCTGGTGATTTGGCTCAAGTGCTTTAGGAGAATGATTAAAATGTTTGTCTGTCATGGTTGTAACCCACCCTGATTCAAGATGTGATAGAGACAAACTTGCTGCGTAGCGAAGGGCTAAAGTAGATGATGACTAAACTGCATCTATCCTGGAAGACGGTGATTGGGAATCGTTCCCTTGAAGAGTTCCCTACGTTCAAGGTAGGTAAAAAGTGTGAGGAACTTGTGAGCTTTAACTCAGCTTTTTCTTGTGTAAAAACGGGTGAAATAAACAGAGATGTTACACAAGAAAAAGTGATGCCGCGTCGTCCCTCGATTCCCTACAAGCTTCTAGTGAACGGTTGAGATTAGAAGAAAAACAACAACTGCTGAATTGGTTAGCTCAGGAGATTAAAGCCGAGATCGAGTTAGCTACGTCTTCCACAATCCTCCATCCGAAGATCGCTTCGAGCAATGCAGCGATCGTAGAGCAAAAGCATTATGAGGGCAAGACGTATCAACTCGAAAAGCGGCGGTTCGGGAAGGATGAGTGTGTCTGCATGGATAGAGAGATCTCGGAAGTGGGGCACGGACCCTAGTGGTACGCGTACTGGAGAGAATCAGGGAAACTCAAAAATATGTATGTCGGAAAACGAGCGCCTTGGAGACGACCAATCGCAAGCGCCAACCCATACAAACCTCTAACCCCAGTTCTTTAGCGAGATCGAGATCGGGAAATCATGCAGGATGTTGCGCTCATATATTAAGATTTTCTTAACAATTAAATGTTTTATATAAAAAATATTTAATTGTCTGCGGTCTATTTATTAGTATTAAAATATACTAGCGAACTATAACAGAAAGTAATCAGTACAGTAGTGCAGCGAAAATGGCAGAGCGTCTATTGTCAGACCGTCAAAGCACTTCCAAGGCTTTCGTCGAAGAAATTTTATTAGGCATTGAATCTTGATATCAAAGAAAGGGTTGTGTCGCAAGTTCTTTTTAGTGACAAACAAAGTATCTCATTCGCGTTCTGTTAAGCACTAATTTCAAAGAGTTCTTCGATAAATTTTACTTGAGACACACTGTCCCCTTTGCCGATTCCCTTCACCTGTCCTTTGCGAATCATACTCATTGCTTCAATCCCTTTTGAATACGTCTTTTAGCTGCTCAGAATCGCTGTGTCTGAAATCCTATCGCATTTCGGCAAATGGATTTTCAGGAATCAGCTTGCTTCTCAGTGCCCATTTACAGCAAGCATTGAATTGCACTCAGATTCGGTGGGCAGTGTATCTAGAGTTGTTTTCGAGCAGATGATCTCGGATTGCGATCGCATCTTACAATCAGATATTTCTGTTTGCCTCCAAACAATTGCCGAGGAAGCCATAACCGACCTTGAAAGACCTCGACACTCACAGACCCTTTGAAAGATTTGCCTGAATTAGCTTGGCTGTACATAATAATTATCCCAATGAAGAATACGAACGTACTCACCCTTGTCCAGACAAATATCACGTCCAAATTTCATAGTCAAACCATAGTCAAAAGGTGTCCAAAGACCTCTAAAAATACCCAATCAATCGAGCAAAAAAGAACCCCCGAAACTCCGGAGGTTCTCTGAAAGCTTTGATGTATCAACATTTTAGAACGGAGAGAGAGGGATTCGAACCCTCGGATAAGTCACCCCATCACAGCATTTCCAGTGCTGCGCCTTCAACCACTCGGCCATCTCTCCAAACATGCAGCTTTTTACGCCACAGAATTCATATACTAACAGAACATGTCGCATACTGGATAGAGAAGATTCAGAATTTATTTATCGTCATGACTGAGTTTCATACTGTTCGAGTTTATCATCGCCAAGAAAATAAATCTTATACCTTTGAAGTGCCCAGCGATCGCTATATCCTTCAAAGTGGCGAAACTCAGGGAATCGAACTGCCCTTCTCTTGTCGGAATGGAGCCTGTACGACTTGCGCAGTGCGAGTTTTATCAGGACATTTAGAACAGCCAGAAGCAGTCGGACTTTCGCCAGAATTGAAGCGGCAGGGCTATGCACTGCTTTGTGTAAGCTATGCAAAATCGGATATTGAAGTCGAGACGCAAGATGAAGATGAAGTTTACGAGTTGCAATTTGGACAATATTTTGCGAAAGGGCGGGTAAAACGCGGATTGCCGTTGGATGAGGAATAGGATGATCAATTGGGAGAGAGAAAGCTGAATATCGCATAATGAACGATATGGCTATCACTCTCACCCACTATCAAGTTCTAAACCTTGAGCCGACTGCATCACAGGCTGAAATTAAGAAAGCCTATCGGCGTTTGGCAAAAGAGTTTCACCCTGATGCAAATCGGGCAAGTTCGAGTCACGAAAAGATTTCTCGGATCAACGCAGCTTATGAAGTTTTAGGCGATCCTCAAGCGCGGCGCTCCTATGATCAGCAGCTTCAGTATTCAGATGCTGGATTTTCAGAAGCGGGCGTGCGATCGCGAAAAGAGCGCACTGAAGCGGCACAGGCTAAATATCGCAAACAGAGGCAAGCCGAACAGCAGGAAGACTATCAACTTAAGCTGTGGCTGAAAGCTCATACTTCGATTAATCGCATTCTGAATCAGATTATTCGCCCGCTGAAATCACAACTTAACGAACTCGCTGCTGATCCATTTGATGATGAATTGATGGAAAATTTTCAGGCGTACTTGGAAGACTGCCAGGAACTTCTCGCCAAAGCACAAAACACGTTTCAATCCACCTCAAATCCGCCGAATGCTGCCGCTGCCGCTGCAAATCTGTATTACTGCTTAAATCAATTGAGCGATGGCATTGATGAACTCGTCTATTTCACCAATAACTACGACGATCATTATCTTCGCAATGGGCGAGAACTGTTTCGGATTGCAGAAGGTCTGCGACGCGAGGCACAAGCAGCAGTGCGAGAGATTCCTCGTTAAGTTGGATTTAACTCCGAAGGCGGATTCTTGCACATCTTGGTCTCTCTAAGATAGGTGGGCTCGTGATTTCGGTTACAGAATCTTCATGAACGATTAGGTTAACATCTAATTAAGAGAGGTTAAACTGAGAGTCTTGAATGATTTGCAATTCCTTTCTTCCTCTTTTGTAGGAGTCATTTGCACCGTGCAACCCAGTGAGCCAGTTGCTCATTGAAGCGCAAGTTTAAATTTTTTCATGTGGAGATCAGAACGATGGCAGACCAACACAATTTCTTTTATCCCCGGAGCCGCTACCGAGGACAAGTCAAACCAGAGAACTTGGTGTTTAATGCGAACTTGCAAGAATTTTCTCAGCGAGTTTCGTACATCTCCTGTCTAGAGACGGGCGGCAAGCTGACTCCAGAAGAATCCTATCAAGAGATTCGATCGCTGTGGAAACAACTGAAGAAAAGCCGCAAACAACTGGGCATTTCGACTGGATCTTCTCCTGATTCTGGAGACATGGCTGTTTAGGGATCTTGGGATAAAAAGAAACGCGATCGTTGAGTGAACGATCGCGTTTTTATGCTGATGTGAACGGTAGACTTTGCGAATCGGTGGCAGAAACTCGATCGTGAGCTTCCTCGATTCAAAATGCAAACGAATCTTCAGTAGCTATCTTCCCCAGGGACGTTGAGTGGGTCTTTTTGGGAAGGCAATTCTAGCGAAGCCTCTCGAATCGCTTCCCAAAGAGAAATGGATTCCTCTTCGGGTTGCCAGTCCGTTGAATTGTAGCGTTTTACCGCTTCGTCAACTTCTTGTAGCGTGTGGAGAACGGGTCTGACCTTTGTATCTGCCATGCAACACCTCTAATTGTGTAGAGATTCGGTTTTGCCACTATTTTACTGACCCTGAGAAAAAGGATGTGATATACGCTACAAATTCTTCCATTTATTTACGCTTGTAGGCATTTGGTAACTTAAAGTTATATACATCTTTTAAGACTTGTATCCATCCTGTTACAAGTGCGGCTAAGATGCGATCGCCTTTTTCTTGAGTTGCTGTAGTCGGATCGCCTAGCACACCGCTTTGACTCAGGTCGCGAGTCATCCAGGCAAAGGGGAGCGCGCCTTCCATGCTCAGAATACCCTTTTGGGGTTCACCCAGCGGGTATTCTGCGACTGCGCGATCCATTTTGACGTGGTCGGGCAGGATCGAAAGGAGCAAGCTTGTCTCTGCATCACCTGCGTGAATTCCAAGTTCTAACTCTTTTGGGGTGAGGAGTTCTTGAGCGATCGTGTTGATCGTCGGGACTTTCCAGGTGAATAGGGGGAAGACTGCAAAATCGTCATACTGCTGATGCAGATCGCGGGCAGCAATTTCGAGAATTTGGGGCTGTCCGCCGTGAGAATTCATGAAAACTAATTTGCGAAATCCGGCTCGGTAAACGCTTTCTGCGACTTCTGTGAGGATTGCTAGTAATGTCTGTGTACTGAGCGTAATCGTTCCGGGAAAGTGCCAATGTTCATTGGATTTGCCATAGTACAGTGGCGGTAAGGAATAAGCTGGAATCGTTGCATCGAGTTGTGCTAAGGCTTTGCCAAGAACTGCGACGCTAATGGCTGAATCAACTGCTAAGGGTAAGTGTGCGCCATGTTGTTCGATCGCGCCAATGGGCTGCACGATCACGACGTTTTCTTTATTGGGCATAGCTTGGATATCTGTCCAAGTCAGGTAGGGAAAATAGCGATCGCTGGGAATAAACCCGTGCATCATCACATGACTCCTGGTTCGGCATACCCTTGTAGACTCTCCGGATCGAATGCTCTTAAGCTCCGAGTCGCTTGCCGAATCAAAACGTCTGAGCCATTGACCACGACTAAATATTTTCCGGCATTGATGCGATTGCGGTAGGGCAAAGCGTCTCCGCCTCCCACGACCATGCCCACACCGCCGCCAACAAAGACGCTGCCCATCAGACCGGACAATCCGCCTAGAATTCCAGCAATCAGCGGGCTACCAATCTCACCTGCCCAGGAGAATGTGTCTAATCCGGTGATGACATTAAAGCAAGCTCCTCCGATAAATCCAAATGGGACAAGCCAAGATGCCATGAGTCGGACTTGCTTTCTAGCTTGTTCATTGGGGTCAATCAATCCATATTCATCGGCACTTTTGTATCCTCGACCGAGGATGGCAACTTTATCCATGGGTAAGCCTTCTTTTTCTAAAGCGGAGTAGGCTGCTTCAGCTTGAATACGGTCTTTTAATACTGCAACTAGATAAGTCATTTTCCACCTTTTAAGATCTCTTCTGCGGTTAATTGTAATGCTGGGAATGTTGGCGAAGTAATTTGGCTGACTCCGCTAAATTGTCCAACTTCGGTGTATTGTCTCGATCGTAATTCGAGAATCACCACAACATTGCAACTCGGGTCAACGAGCCAATATTCAGGGATGCCTCGTGCTGCGTATTCTTTGCGCTTGTCGATGTAGTCTCGATCGTAGTTCTCGGTTCCGGGTTCTCCGGGTGAGACAACTTCAACAACCAGCATCGGTACAGGCATACTGTGCCGGAGAATTGCTTGTTTCTGTTGAAGAATTGCAGTGGCAGATTCTTCCGAATGCACTGTTAAATCAGGTTCACGGGCAGTGACTTCAGCCGAATCGACAGCAATTTGGTGTTTGATACCAAGACGATAGGCAGGAATTCCAATCTGCGCAAACTGAATCAACAGAAATGCAGCAATCAAGAGGTTCTGAGGATTTTCAGTTGGCAATTCGCTCAATTCTCCTTGTACCAATTCATATCGACGATCGCTGTCGTCGTTATAGTTGAGATACTCTTCAATTGTGTTAAATCGAAGTTTTGCTTGGGTCATATCCAATTTCGATAAAATAGGATTTTTAACGTTGATATTGCTATGTTACCAAGGGAAGACCTGCTCAAAGGGGTAGAAAATCGAGATGCGATCGCCAGAGTGATCGATCAGGCTGAACAAGCGATCAAAACTTGGGAAGTGATCACCAGCGACTTTCTTTCGCCTCCAGAACTTGCAGAGGTGCAACGATCGTTTAATCGATTGACTGAGGTTGAGCTTCTTCCTTGGGGGGGATATCCGCAGGCAGAACGGCAAAGACTTGCGATCGCGCGATCTGAGATTCCTTTAGACATTTCTCAGGTTGCACTGGTTGCCCTTGATATTGCAGGGAATTTTCTGTTTGATCCAGCGACGCATCGTGATTTTTTGGGTGCAATTTTGGGATCGGGAATTGTGCGCGAGAAGGTTGGGGACATTATTGTGCTGGGAGAGCGGGGGGCGCAGGCGATCGTCACGCCTGAATTGGGAGAGTTTTTACAAACTGCTTTGACACAAGTGCGATCGGTTCCGGTGAAGACCCAGCCGATTCCGTTTGAGGAATTGAAGATTCGGGAGCCGAAAAAGAAGGAAATGACAACGGTTGAAGCTTCGATGCGATTGGATGCGATCGCGTCTGCTGGATTTGGCATGTCGCGGAGTAAGATGGCGGACTTGATTACCGCAGGCGATGTGCGGGTCAACTGGAAAGAGGTGACTTCATCAAGTTATTCTGTAAAAGAGGGAGACTTGATTGCAATTCGTGGCAAAGGGCGCGTTGAGGTTGGAGATGTCATGGTGACGAAGAAAGATCGCTATCGCGTTCAACTGACACGCTTTGTCTGATCACTAATTTTAGCTTAGCAATCTGTCGAGGCTGAGTTGAAATGAGACTAACGCTGAGTACAACATAATCTTGGAACGCTGCATTCCAAGATTGTGTAATGCCAATCTTTTGATATGTTTTGTTCACCCTCCTGGTTTATCTCATGAGGATAGAGACTACCCAGACGGGTACTGCCGATCATCCTAGTCGTGGAAGACGATTGAATCAAATCGTTCCCTAGACAAAGGAGTTTCAAAAATGGCAATTGACGAAACCAAAATGGTGCAGTCGATTTATGACACGCTGTTTAATGCTTATACTAAAACGCCTCCTGGAGGATTACCTGCTGGCAGTCAAGCTGATAAAGTCTTTATCACGATGATTCCGGGTGGAGAGCCGATCAATGTTTCTCAGTATGCAAATCCGATTAGTCCCCTTAATCCTCAAGGGATTCCGGCAGCAGCAGAAAACTTTTCCCGATTGGTCGATCGTGTCCCTCTCGTAAACGGAACTTTTGTAGACACAGGCAAAAAAGTTTCTGAGGTCTATAAGCAAGTCGTTGAAGGTGCAACCGTAACCCCTCAACCTGAAGATCCCGCGCTCAAAGCCGCCTACAATGCTGCGTTTGACTTGCTCAGTGATAAAGGGCAAGACTTCAACGACTTGGGACAACCGATCGAAGTCGATGTGGATTCACAGCTTTATGTGAACTACAAGCGCAGACAAAATGCTTATGTTGATGCAGTCGCTTCTTTTGTCGCAGAAGCTTCTAAATACGACATGACAAAACCTGCGGATCAGCGAGCTTGGTCAATGTTGGGACCTTCATTGCAACGGCGTTTAGTAACGGCTTGGAATGATTTTCAAACGGCTCAAGCAAAACGGGTAGAAGATGCACTAGCAACGATGGCGCAGTCTGCGACAAATCAGGTCGGTCGTGTGTTCAAAGATGCTCAAGAAAAGCTCATGCTGCTAGAAAAAGGCAGTGCGCGTGATCAAGCGGAGAAGTACTTTGCAAGCTATGCTTTTCCGGCGAACTGGTACTCTTCGAGTGCGGCTCAAGGATGGTCTTCTCTGAGCTTTACCTCTTCGCGCTATCAGTTGAATGAAAGCTCTAGCTTCAAGAAGTTTGGTGGCGGCGCGAAGTTTAATCTGGGTCTGTGGAGCATTGGAGGGGGTGCTTCACATAGTGAAACCCGTCGGCATATGGATAGTCAAAGTGATGAGCTAGCGGTGAGCTTCCGGTATGCGCGAATCAATATCGATCGTCCTTGGATGAATCCGATGATTTTCGATCTGCCGGGTTGGAAGTATGGCGTGATGGGGAAAGGAAGCATTGCTTCGGGAAGTCCTGCAACAGCCGATGGCAGAATTATGCCGTTGCTGCCGACTGCTTTTATTGTGGTGCGGGATCTCAAGATTAGTGCGAATTGGAGTGCTACTGAGAAGGACTACATTAGTAAATCAACTAAGGGTGGAGCTAGCTTCGGTTGGGGGCCGTTCTCGGTAGGCGGATCGTATGAGTCAAATTCGACGAATTCTCGCTTCCAGTCTGAATTTGATGGACGAACTTTGTCGGCTCCTGGACTGCAATTGATGGCATTTATTAATACGGTGCTGCCGATGTCGCCGAAGGAGTAGTAACGCCTAGAGTCGGGCAGCACTTGGAGAATTGTTCTCCTTGCTCAGGGGAATCGCTGGAAGTGCTGCCTGATGCTCTGTTGATTCATCGACTGTGGAGAGATTGTGATGCCGATCGATCAAATTGCCCTAATTCAGACGGTTTACGATACGATTTTTTCGACTTTAGTTCAGCCTGTGCGTCCGGGGGTTCCGAATGCGCGATCGCGAGAAATGCTACTCACATTGGAATGGCCGGGTCAGCAACTTGATGCAAGCCAGTACCAAAATCCCTGGACTCCTCAAAATCCAAATGGTTCGACCCTAGCAACTGAAATGTTTTCAGCATTGATTGACGCGATTCCGCTCGTCGATGCAACCTATGTTGATTCGGGGGTGACGGTTGAGGAAATGTATGAGTTTGCGTTGGGGGCGAATGCGATTCCGCTGCCTCCGGATGCGAGCGGTCAAATTCCACCGAATCCGGTCAATACAGCGCTGCAAAATGCGCGACAGGTGTTTGAGCAAACTAAGGCGGCGAGTATCATTCAGCCTGTTTTGTCTTATCATCCGTCCTATGCAACACCTGGAAATTGGTGTGATGAGTCGGTGATGCAGACTTGGACACAGGTGAATGTCAACTCGAATCAAACCAAGACGATCGCAGATTCACCCTTTGCGCGAGTGGGAGGTGCAAAGCGGATTAAGGATGGAATTTGGAAATTGCCGAAGGGCGGATTTAAACCAGTTGGAACAATAGAAACTCCTCCAATCAGACCCTTACCAATCGACCCAGACATCCTTCGTAGAGATCGAATTAATCCACGACTCGATCGAGTCGTTGCGCGTCCCTTTCATACCGCCACGATCGCAGCCCCTGCGATTACAGCAACACAAGCGTTGCAAATGCAGCAGATTTCACCGAATCCCATCTTACTAAGTCGGATTCGTCCAGATATTTTAGAGAAAATCAAGCTGCGTCCTTTGGAAGATCGCATGATCGACACGGAAACAAAAGATTTGAAGATCTCATTCCGGTGCTGTCGGGTGAATTTTTCGCGCCCTTGGTTGCTGAAATCTTTGTTGGAAATCACAGGCTGGACATTGCCGGGACAAGCACCGGGAAGTTTATCGTCAGGCAAGTTAGAAGAAAATTTTGGATCGTTTCCGCTGTTGCCGATCGGGTTTGTTGCCGTGCGCGATCTAAAGATTAGTGCGAATTGGAGCAAAGTCGATCGAGAATTTGCGGCTCAGGTTACTTCAGGAAAACAAGCGATCGGATTTGGGCCCTTTTCGCTCTCTGGAAGCTATGCCGAATCGGGTAAAACTTATACTTCGAGCTTTGATGGAGTGACGATTTCTTCACCCGGATTGCAGATTCTCGGTTGGATTAATCTTGTGATTCCGTTTGCGCCACCAGCGTGATTGGCAATGAATGCGATTTGTAGAGACGCGACGCATCGTGTCTCTACGGGGTGTGGAATTATTTGTAATTCACAATTCGCGCAAACCCTTTTGCATCAAGACTCGCACCTCCGACTAATGCCCCATCAATTTCAGGTTGTGCCATGATTTCATCGACATTTTCGGGTTTTACGGAACCGCCGTATTGAATCGTGACATTTGGATTGGTCAACTTACTGCGGATTAATCCGATGACGCGATTTGCTTCGATCGCTTCACAAGTATCGCCTGTCCCGATCGCCCAGATTGGTTCATAGGCAATGATTAGGTTTTCTTGGTCAACTCCAATCAAGCCTTGCTTTAATTGCTGGAAAATGACCGCTTCGGTTTCGCCTGCGTCTCGTTGCTGTTTGCTCTCACCCACACAAAGAATTGGCTTTAATTTTGCTTGCTGTGCGGCTCTGAGTCGCAAATTGACCGTTTCATCCGTTTCGCCAAAAAATTGCCGTCTTTCGCTGTGTCCAATGATCACGTAGCGGACGCTCAATTCTTGCAGCATTGCCGCTGAAATTTCTCCTGTAAATGCTCCAGACTCCGCCCAGTGAACATTCTGCGCCCCGACTTGGATTCGACCGCCGTGCAAATTCTTCGACAGCACTGCTAAATCAGTAAACGGAACACAAAGCAGGACTTCTCGATCGTCTGGTGTCTCGTCTAGCTGAGGCTTAAACTCCTGCAAAAACTCCAACGTTTCCGTCTGAGTCTTAAACATTTTCCAGTTGCCAGCAATGATAACTTTTCGCACGGTTTTTCAGAAATGAACAGACTAAATTGCATTCTCCAGTCTACGGCTTTGGGGGGACAGTTGGATTTTGGATTTTATTGTGCGATTTAGCACCTTAGCGTCTATGATGCCTATATTCTCTTAGGCTTCTAAATATTAAGAGTCGCGGCTGCTTCTTCAGAAGCACGAATGCGCCCCGCCAAAAACTGAATATACGCTTCGCATTGTTTATCAGCCTGACTGTAGGTTTGGGAAAGCTGTTCAAAAAAAGGGTAAAACCGATCGTACTGTCGATCGTGCCAGAGATTTCGGAGGTTCTCCCATTGACTCAACACACTATGCCAGTCTTCTGCGATCGTATCGCGGAAATTTTGCAATTGCTGAAGAAGCGCTTGAGCATCTTCAAAACTAATGCCAGACATTTCCCGCGATCTATTTCCACTATTCCTGGGGAGTGTGCCTCCAGTTAAACCATTGCCACCAGTACTTGAGCTTGAATCGGAGTCGTGATTCGATGGCTGTAGTTTTTTTAGAATTTCAGAATGTTTATCTCTTGCGTTAGCAAGGTTTTGCCGTTCTACGTCATTCCAATTCGATCGATCGAGTAAAGCACTAAAAAATTCAACCCGGCTCTGGTGATAGGCAATGCTACCCTTCGCTGGGGAAGCATTTTTGGACTTCTCACCAAATATTTCACGCTGCTCGATACTCCTTCCGATATTACTATCAATTGAATCCATGATAGGTATTGATGACGAGGTGATAGAGACTGATTTAAATCTAAATCGAAGAACATATCATCAGTAGATTAGTTTTGCTCTCTAAGAGTGGTTACTGATCTACTGAGTGCTTTTACATGTTCAGAGTCTGTGCGGCATCTTCAGATGTCTGAATACGATCGCTTAGAAACTGCGTGTATTCTTCACATTGCTGCTCACACTGATTATAAGTCTCGCAAAGCTGTTCAAAGAATGGTTCAAAGCGATCGTACTGCCGATCTTGCCAGCAATCCCGGAGATTTTCCCACTGACTTAGAACACTTTTCCAATCCCCACCGATTGTTTCTTGAAATTGCCGCAACTGCTGCAAAAGGGATTGAGTATCCTCAAAACTAATGCCTGATAGCCCGCTCATAAGTTTCTCTCACTGTTGTACAAATTAGCCTAAAGCTTGACGTACTGCTTCTTGGTAACGCTCCAATTGAGCGGCTGCATCTCTGCCTGCTTCGACTGCTTGCGAGATCGATTGATAAGTTGAGTCAAGATTCTGAGCAAACTCATCCTTCTGTCGCCCTAAAAACGTTTCATTACAGCGTGACCATTCGTTCCCAAGCGATTGCAACTCTTGCTCAAGCGTGTCTTGAAAGTTATTCAGCGCACGAGCAAAATCTGCTAACACATCCGGATCAACGCGAATATCTGCTGACATTGTAATCCTCCAATCTCGTTAAAGTAAACTTTTAACTACGCTGTTCTAAGAGACCAGCATAAGCGTGAATCATCTCTGGAAGTAAGATTGCATAAGGGCGAAACTTCTCAGAAGCATCTGGAACAGAAGCATTTGCAAAGTATGCTTGAGTCTCTCGCAAATGCTTCGCAACACTTTCGCCTAAGAAGTCTTGTGAATCTCGATCGCTCAGTTTGAGCGCCACTCTCAAGTCAAAGTGGGTGAGTGCGGCACGATTTCCCCCTGCTAATTGCTGGAATGTCTTAGAGTCACTCAGCCAAAGCACAAGATGAATCCCTAGTTCAGATCCCCTGCTTGCAATCTCAAGCAGCTTCTTAGCATCAGGAGACACTTCTTCGCTTAAACGTCCCATCACAGGGCGGAATTGATCCATCTGACTTAGATTGCCCAAAGCCAGCACAAAGAACAAGGATTGACCAAAATCCATTTCATCTTTGTTTGCTTGACGCATAGCTTGACGACGATCGAACTCTGCAACAACCTGCTGCCAAATCTCATCCGCCCGCACAATTTTTCGATCACGATCAGCAAACCGTTTACCTAAGTATATCTTAAATTGAGGAGCAAAGCAATCTCGGAAAGTCGGAGACAGTTCAGCAACTTCTCCATCTGTCAGAGCTAGATCTGCAATGTAGAAAGCAATCTCATTCGGCGAACAAGTCTGCACAAGCCCCACCAACAGTCCACCTAACATTCCAAAGATCTCAGGCTCAGAACTTCCCAGCATAAGTAGATTATTGCGAGGACGACGACGGAAAACGGCTCGAATCTGTCTTCCAATCCGCATCGATTCTCCCAGCCAAGTTGCACAAGGCTTCTCCAACGGAATCCAGTCTTTCTCTTGTAAATACAGTTGATTGAGTTCTTTTGAGGAAAGCCACTGAGGACAGTCAAGAAGCTGCCTGAGTTCATGATTATGTTTGAGTTGAGCAGGTTGTAGTCCATTAAACACAACGGTCGGGGTCAATCGTCGAAATTCTTGATCAGCACTGATCTGGAGAATTGCTTCCATCGCTGCAGAACGGGCAGCAGCATCAATGAAAGCAACCTGCCCGATTTGATTGCAATTCTTCTCGCCGAGACGATCGTTGTAAGCAATTTTGCCAGCTCGGTCTAGTAATTCAAC
>JALOOO010000273.1 GCA_025454375.1 Leptolyngbya sp. Prado105
GTTCAGCAACGCATCATGTTAAATCCAAATCTGGACGAGATCCAGTTAACTCAAGATGATATTGCCCGATATTCCAGGCATTTGATTTTGCCGGAAGTTGGGGTCGATGGACAGAAACGCCTGAAAGCAGCCAGTGTGCTTTGTATTGGAACAGGTGGGTTGGGGTCGCCTTTGCTGCTCTATCTCGCGGCGGCAGGAATTGGGCGGATCGGGATTGTCGATTTTGATGTTGTCGATCACTCGAATCTGCAACGGCAGGTGATTCATGGCACGTCCTGGGTCGGCAAACCTAAAATCGAATCGGCGAAGAATCGGATTCACGAAATTAATCCATTCTGTCAAGTTGATTTGTATGAAACGCGCCTCAGTTCGGAAAATGCGCTTGATATTGTTGCCCCGTATGACATTGTGGTGGACGGAACGGATAATTTTCCGACTCGCTATTTGGTGAATGATGCCTGCGTGCTGTTGAATAAGCCGAATGTCTACGGTTCGATTTTCCGCTTTGAGGGACAGGCAACAGTCTTTAACTATGAGGGCGGTCCAAACTATCGCGATTTGTATCCAGAACCCCCACCACCCGGATTGGTTCCGTCTTGTGCTGAAGGAGGCGTGCTGGGAATTTTGTGCGGAATTATCGGCGTGATTCAGGCGACTGAGACGGTGAAGATTATTTTGGGTACAGGCGAGACATTAAGTGGGCGACTCATGCTTTACAATGCGCTCGATATGAAGTTTCGCGAGTTGAAGTTGCGTCCGAATCCAGTGCGTCCTGTAATTGAGAAATTGATCGATTACGAGATGTTCTGTGGCATTCCTCAAGCCAAAGCCGCCGAAGAACAGGAAAAAGCCAATATGGAAGAAATGACCGTTCAGGAATTGAAGCAGTTGATCGATCGAGGTGCGATCGGGGATGAATATGTTCTGCTTGATGTCCGCAATCCAAATGAGTACGATATCGCGAAGATCCCAGGTTCTATCTTAGTTCCGCTTCCTGATATCGAAAATGGAGACGGGGTTGCGAAAGTCAAAGAATTGCTGAATGGGCATCAGTTAATTGCTCATTGCAAGATGGGAGGTCGATCGGCGAAAGCACTCGGCATTCTCAAGAATTCTGGAATTGATGGGATCAATGTGAAAGGTGGAATTACTGCCTGGAGTAAAGAAGTCGATCCTTCTGTGCCGGAATACTAAACTGAACTGATTCATCTGAAAGACTCGGAGTTTTGGAGACTTCGAGTCTTTTATTTTGTGAGGTATCAAACCCGATTAATTTCGCTAAAAAAACGATCGCACTTCCGAAAAAGCACGATCGTAGAGGTGTTGTAGACAAACTTTTATTCGTGACAGCCAATCTGAACTTGATGATCAACCCGTTGAACCGCAAAGGTTTTTACCGTGACTGAAGGATCATCAAAACATTCGCCCGTTCTGAGGTTGAAATTTTGCTTGTAAATGGGTGAAGCAACTTTTGGAATACCGCCGCGATCGCCCACAATGCCGCGCGCGAGAACATAGGCGTTGCTAAACGGATCAAAATTGTCGATCGCATAAAGTTCATCTTCTCCGACTCGGAAGATTGCAACTTGCTGACCTTCAACAAGGGCACAGACTCCCGTATTGGGAGCGATGTCGTCTAAAGTGCAGACGGTAAGCCAAGATTTAACAGTGGAAAGAGAGTGCATAGTGAAGCCTGGGAATTAGTTACGAGTCAGAGAAATCAATTGCCGTTCGTGTTCATAAATCGGGCGATTCTGTCCACGTTCTTCGATTTGCACAATGTTCGGGTCTGAGTCATCTGAGTTGACAAAATGCCGGAATCGACGGACTTTTGCAGGGTCTTCGATCGTGGTTTTCCATTCACAGGCATAAGTTTTGACCTGGTGTGCCATCTCTGCTTCGAGTTCTGCACAGATTCCGAGCGAATCTTCGAGGATGACTTGCTTGAGATAGTCCATGCCGCCTTCTAGCTTGTTGAACCAGGTTGCAGTTCGTTCTAGACGATTTGCTGTCCGGATGTAGAACATTAAAAAGCGATCGATATAGCGAATCAAAGTCTCTTTGTCTAAATCTGCTGCAAGTAACTGGGCATGTTGCGGTTTCATGCCCCCATTGCCACATACATATAAATTCCAGCCTTTCTCAGTTGCGATGATGCCAAAGTCTTTGCTTTGAGCTTCTGCACATTCGCGAGTACAACCAGAGACAGCAGATTTGATTTTGTGCGGGGCGCGTAAGCCTCGATAGCGGAGTTCGACCTCGATCGCTAAACTGGTCGAATCTTGTACTCCAAATCTGCACCAAGTACTGCCCACACAGGATTTAACAGTTCTCAAAGCCTTGCCGTAAGCATGACCCGATTCAAACCCAGCATCAATTAACTGTTTCCAGATCAGAGGTAATTGTTCAATTCTTGCGCCGAATAGATCAACTCGTTGACCGCCAGTAATTTTGGTATAGAGTCCGAATTCTTTTGCGACTTGACCTAAAGCAATTAACTGATCGGGAGTGAGTTCTCCCCCTGGAACACGCGGGACAACGGAGTACGTTCCATCGCGCTGAATGTTTGCCAGGTAAGCATCATTTGTGTCTTGTAGTCCGGCATGAGGTGGATCGAGTACGTAATCATTCCAAGCAGAAGCAAGAATAGATGCAACCGCAGGTTTGCAGATTTCACAGCCGCGACCTGTACCGTGAGTCTGGAGCAGTTGATCGAAAGTTTGGATTTTCTGCGATCGTACTAGATGATAAAGCTCTTGCCGCGAGAAGGCGAAATGCTCACAGAGATGATTTTTAACTTCGATTCCAGCTTTCTTCAGTTCTGACTTGAGCAGATCAGCCACAAGTGGAACACAGCCACCACAGCCGGTTCCAGCTTTAGTGCATTGCTTCAAAGTTCCAATGTCGGTTGCTCCCTGCTGAACTGCTTCACAGATGGCAGCTTTGGTGACATTGTTACAAGAGCAAATTTGTGTTGTATCTGGGAAGCTATCTACACCCATTCCTGTAGAGTGACCACTTCGAGCAGGCAAAATCAGATCTTCAGGGTGCGGAGGTAAAGTAATCTGGTTCTGCATCAATTGTAGTAGGTTGCCATATGCCGAAGCCTCTCCGATTAAGATTCCACCCAGCAGCGTTTTGCCCGATTGATCAATGACTAGCTTTTTGTAAGTGCCTTGAATCGCATCTGCGATCGTAATTTCTCTAGCTCCAGGTGTCTTCGCAAAGGCATCTCCAAAGCTTGCGACATCGACTCCAAGAAGTTTGAGCTTAGTAGACATATCGGCTCCTGCAAATTGGCTGTGATGTCCACATATATGATCGGCGGCAACCGTAGCCATTGTGTAACCTGGGGCAACTAAGCCATAGATGCGATTTTGGTAAAGGGCACATTCTCCGATCGCATATACATCTGCATCTGAAGTCTGACAGTTCTCATTGATCACAATGCCGCCACGATCGCCAACCATTAGACCGCAAGATCTGGCGATCGCATCTCTTGGACGAATTCCTGCTGAAAACACAATCAGGTCAGTGAGTAATTCTGTCCCGTCTGCAAATCTCATTTTGTGAACGCGATTGTTTTCGCTAACAATCTCAGTCGTTGATTTACTGGTATGAACTTGAACGCCGATTTTCTCAATGTTCTGCTTGAGTAAAATGCCGCCTGCATCATCAACTTGCACAGGCATCAATCGCGGCATAAATTCAACAACATGCGTTTCTAAACCTAGATTTTGTAACGCATTCGCACATTCAAGTCCGAGCAGTCCGCCTCCGACGACGACTCCAACTTTGCAGGATTTGGCGTAAGCTCCGATCGCTTCTAAATCCTCGATCGTGCGATACACAAAAGTACCTTGAGTATCTTTGCCTTGAATTGGCGGTACAAAGGGAAACGATCCAGTTGCTAGAACGAGCTTTTCATAGTTAATTGTGATGCCTTTTTCTGAGATGACTTGTTTAGCATCACGATCGATTCGGACTGCTTTATCGCCAATATGAATTTGAATTTGATTGTTTTGATAAAAGTTCGGCTCAACCAGTGACAAATCTTCAGCCGTTTTTCCAGCGAAAAAAGTACTCAGATTAACGCGATCGTAAGCGACTCTTGATTCTTCGCAGAACGTGATCAGATTCCAATCGTCTGATCCGGTTTCAACCATTTTTTCTAAAAACTTGTGACCGACCATGCCGTTGCCGATCACCACTAAATTTTGTTTTGCCATACTAAACCGATCTGCCTAATGACTGAGTGTGTCGCTCATGCAGTTTCAGCCTAGAGATTTTTAGAATTCATTTTGTAATTCTCGCTACAGAATCCTTTTCAAGATTCCAGGATCGCATGATCCCCATTCAACTTTTGCATTAAGTTTAGAATCTTGCTTGAGTGAAGTGTGATCCTGATTCAAATCAAGATCATGTCCATTGTCATCAACTTGTCATCAACGATCGATTGAAATTACAGGTGGAGCAGACCGTCTGCTCTCTCTCAAACCGCAGCAACGCTCTAAAAAACCGAAATCATCCTGTCAAAACACCCAAAGTTTCGATGTGGATACGGAAGTGTTCCTCTAAAAAACCGAAAGCTTGCTCTAAAAAACCGAAACGTTGGGGTTTGAGAGCGGAAGCTTGGTCTAGCAGACCCAAATGTTGGGGTTTGAAACCGAACTGATGCAGTTCCGAACTCAAAGGATGAGGGTCTGATTGACTGACAAATCTCTTCATGATTGCGTATCCCGCCGTTCACGCGCGGGCGGAATGACTGGAGATGTCAAATACCACACGAAGGCGATGTGGTATTTGATCGAGCCGCTCCCTAGCTCTAATTGGAATATGATCAATCGTCGATCGCCGTTGACCTCAAGAGCATTCAATTCTGTAAGAATGTAAGTCTGAATACATCAAGTTAGGTGAGGGATAAGCTAAATCAAGCTTATCCCTCATTCTGAAAGCAATGCCGACTTTACTGGTCAAGAACATTCAAACGTTAGCCACCATGGATGCAGAGCGCCGGGAAATTCGGAATGCGGCTTTATTCATTCGAGATCATGTGATTGAACAGGTTGGAACGACTGCCGAATTGCCACAGGTTGCAGATGAAATTTTGGACTTAGGCGATCGATACATTGTTCTCCCCGGTCTAGTAAATACACATCATCACTTCTTTCAAACGCTGACTCGTGTGATTCCGACTGCACAGGACTGTGATCTGTTTAATTGGCTGCAAGCCCTCTATCCGATCTGGTCAAATCTGACTTCAGAATCGATCTATATCAGCGCTCAACTCGCAGCAGCAGAATTGATGCTATCGGGCTGTACGACCGCAAGTGATCATCTCTATATCTATCCGAACGATAGTACTTTAGATGATGAGATTCGGGCAATTCAGGAAATTGGACTGCGATTTCATGCTAGTCGCGGCAGTATGAGTGTGGGAGAGAGTCAGGGCGGACTGCCGCCGGATTCAGTCGTGGAGAAAGAGTCTGAAATTCTCAAAGATAGTCAGCGGTTGATTGAGCAATATCACGACAACGATCGACATTCAATGCTGAGAGTTACTTTAGCTCCTTGTTCGCCGTTTTCAGTCACACAGGACTTGATGCGAGAATCCGCAGCATTAGCCCGATCATATCCCGGCGTTCGTCTGCATACGCACTTAGCTGAAAATAAGTCAGATGTCGAATACAGCCTAGCAACCTTTGGCATGACACCAGGTGACTATGCAGAATCCGTCGGTTGGCTCGGCAATGATGTGTGGCACGCGCATTGTGTGCAGTTAGACGATCGAGCCATTTTAAGCTTTGGTCAGACTGGAACTGGAATCGCGCATTGTCCTTGTAGCAATATGCGACTCGCAAGCGGCATGGCTCCAATTCGGAAGATGCTACAACACAAGGTTCCGGTAGGATTAGGGGTCGATGGCTCCGCCTCGAATGATACGTCGAATCTGTTGAATGAAGCTCGAACTGCTTTTCTGATGGCACGGGTGCGAGAGCTAGATGCAGCCGCGATGAGTGCGAGAGAAGCTTTAGAATTAGCGACATTAGGCGGTGCAAAGGTTTTGGGGCGTGATGATATTGGGTATTTAGCGCCGGGGATGTCGGCAGATTTTATTGCAGTCAATCTCGATCGATTAGAATTTGCAGGCGCATTGCATGATCCGATCGCGGCACTGATCTTTTGTCAGGTGAATCGAGTCGATTACAGTTTTATCAATGGGCGTAAGGTCATCGATCAGGGGAAATTGACCACGATCGAGCTTGAGACTTTGGTGGAAAAACATAACCATCTTTCGCTGAAATTGGTGCAGTAAAAGTCGGTATGATGACAGTGCGAAAATTAAAGAGGGGAGCCAGATGCGGATCTTGTTTGTGGCAGCGGAAGCAGCACCGATCGCAAAAGTAGGCGGGATGGGCGATGTCGTGGGGGCATTGCCGAAAGTTCTGAAAGCGATGGGGCATGATGTCCGAATCTTTCTCCCATATTTCGGGTTTCTCAATGACAAAATGGAAATTCCAGAGGAGCCGATTTGGAAAGGCTACGCAATGTTTAATGACTTTGCGGTGTATGAATCGGTTTTGCCTGGGACAGATGTACCGCTTTATTTATTTGGGCATCCCGTCTTTGATCCGCGTCGGATTTATGGTGGAGAAGATGAGGAATGGC
>JALOOO010000274.1 GCA_025454375.1 Leptolyngbya sp. Prado105
CCCAGAAGCATTGGATGAAGCCTGCCAAAAGTTGAGTAATTGTTTTAGTGCGGGTGAACTCAACCGAGAACGAGAAATTGCTTGGAAGATTTGGTTACAGACGTTGCCGATTACTTGGCAGCGATTGCTTGATGGGCGAAGGCAACTCTATTTCACTGATGAAGTTCTAGGACTGTTGCCTCTCGCCTGTACAAGAGCGATCGATAAAACAGGGATGGAATTTATTTCGCGTGAAGGTGGAATGCCTGTCTATCTTGATTTTGTAACCCAGCACCGCAGTATTGCAGCGATTGGAGCGACTCGCAGGGGAAAATCAGCACTCAGCTTTGGAATTACGGAAACGGCAATGGCGCATGGTTTTAGCGTGATTGGGCTAGATTATGCACGCGAAGATGGGACGACGACATTAACTGATGTCGTGAATAGTTTTGGGGAAGCGGGAGCTTGGTTTGATGTAGGAACCTCAACGAATAATCTATTTGAAATGCCAGATCTCAGAATGCTTCCTCTAGATCAGCAGGAAACTCGAAAAAATAGCTATCTTGCTTTTCTAGTTCGAGCTTTGGAAGTCATGGTGATGGGAGCAACTCACGATCGACAGTTGGGAAAACGCATCCATGCGATTCTCTGGAAGGGGTTATCTGCTTTTTTCACGAATCCAGAAATTCAACAGCGATACGAAGTCGCATACGATCAGGGATTTGGCAGTACTGCATGGCAACAGATGCCAACAATTATAGATTTTCTAGAGCTTTTAGAAGAGTCTGATTTCTCTGGCTTAATTTCAGTGGGTAGCATTGCAGAAGCATTAGCAGAGATCAGATTACAGTTATTGTCTTGGGTGCAAAGCCCAGTGGGAAAAGCAATCTCGCAACCCAGTACAGTGAGATCGGATGCTCAGTTGATGATTTATGCGATGCGGAATTTGACGAATGATGATGAAGCTGCTGTTCTCGCGCTATCTGCTCAGGCATTGGCTCTGCGACGCGCTTTAGAGAGTTCTAACAGTTTACTGATCATCGATGAAAGTTCAGTCTTATACAAATACGATGGAATTTCTCAAATCATCGGACAAATTTGTGCAACGGGCGGTAAAGCGGGAATTCGGACATTGATTATTAGTCAAGATCCTGATGCAATTTATCATTCTGCTGCGGGTCAACAAATTCTACAAAATCTGAGTGTACGTCTGATTGGGTCAATTCAAGGATCAGCCGTTGAATCTTGCTGTCAGATTTTTGGGTACGATCGCTCCGTTTTACTTCCCAATACTGATGAGAGCTTTTTACCGGATCGCTCTCGACTTTGTTCTCATTGGTTGTTAGATGTCGATGGACGATTGCAGCAGTGTGATTACTATCCATCACCTGAACTGCTGGCGATCGTTGCCAATAATATTCCTGAGCAGCAAGCGAGATCGCGGGTGATGGCACAGTACACCAACAAGTTTGAGGGGTGGTCAGTATTTGCCCAGCAATATACGACTGCATTGAAAGCTGGACAGTCTTTGGACACATTAGGACAAACACCGGAGACATTATGAACACGAAGAAAACGCTCAGAAGACGAGTCATTCAGGTTGGAATTGGAGGATCTGCGATCTCATCCGTTTTGTTCTCCTCGTTCGCGGTTGCTTCTCTGCTTCCCGGTACTCCCGATATTTCTGGTTTGTTCAGGCGAACTCAGAACAAACCGCTAGACTCAGTGCTAAATGGAGGGAATAACGCACCTTGGTCAGAACAGATTCCTGGAAGTTCAGCGAATTTGCCAAACGACCTAGGCGGCTTATTTGGGAAGGATTTTCCGTGGTCAGAAGGCATTCCTGGTAATGCAGGACAGAGTGTAAGTAATGATTTGCTTTGCCAACTCGTAGGGGACTTTGGTTCGCTGCCGATCTCGATTCCTGGTTCGCCTCTGGGTCATTGCGCTTCTAGGCAGAGTACGATCGTGAGTCAACCTGGTGATGTCATTGTGCCAACTGAAGAGACGGGCACTCCAATTTCAACGATTGGAACAATTGGACCAAATCCATTTGAGGTTCGTGGAGAACAGCCAGGACCACCGAAGTCTGCACCAATCTATGACAGCTTGACGCTTAGCCCGATTGTGCGGCAGCGTGATTTGTCGAATCTCTACGATCAAACGCTGTCTCGATCAACGGCTGCGCCCATGATTGGCAAGACAGGAACGCAGTGGTTGGCAACTTCGGTGCAAAGTACGAGTCAGGCGATTGAGCGATCGCAGAAATCAGCGCAAGCAGTTCATCAATTAGCCGAGGCTTCTAAATCACTCTCTGTTACCCAAAACGTCATGAAGAATGCGGCACAGATGCAGGATTTGACAGCATCAATGCTATTTGATCAAGCGGTCATTAATGGGAAAGTTCATGCTTCGTTATTGGGAGTTCAGCAGGAACAAGCCATGCTACTTCAAAACCAAGCAAATCTGAGCGAAGGAATTGATGAGATGAATCGACGGCAGCGATCCGATCGAATTATCGAAGCTGCCTCAGCCGCACGATCTCCGCTCTATATTCCCGGTCTATATCCTTCAGAGACTCAAGGAGGGAAATGATTATGTACTTGGGCTTGTTTTTTGCGGCTGTCGGAGGGAGCGACTTTATTGGCGATAGCTTGCGCTCAAGCAAGGAAATCTCGGCAGGTTGGCAGAACAACTGGAATCTTATTTTTAGGGAACCGAGTGGGTTGTATCAAAGCCTGAATTACTTTGCCACGATGATAGCTGTCGGCGCATTCTTGTTTTTTATCGTTGTCTGGGCAAGAGAAATGATGACTTCTGGACTTCTCCCAGCCTTTGATCGATTGATGTGGGTCATCCTGGTCATGCTTCTACTTTGGAACAATGGTTTCTGGCTTGCTCGACTAACATTTGGCATTCATGAAATTATTGAAGATCAGTCACAAAATGTTTTAAGTATTCAAATGGGACAACTCAAAATGAGCGATGCCCTGCAAGATGTGGTGCTGACGGCTGATGCACAGAATACTATTCGTGCCCTGTACGGTGAGTGCCAAGCCAAAACAGGGCAGGCTCAAATTGACTGTTTCAACAAAGTGACAGACCAAGCACAGTCAATTATCGAGCAGTATGAGAAAGGTTGGGGAAAAGGAACGCTGAATGGACTTCGCCGTTGGTTCGATAGTGTTCTCAAGATTCGAGAAGACTTGAAGAAAAGGGCGGGAGAGCCAGAAGCCATCGCCAACATTGATCCATTTGTGCTGCTACATGCTGGAATTATTGCGACGACTGACACTGCTCAACAAGCAGCAGCAAGACAGATGCTCAAAGGGTGGCAGTGGGCATTTGCGAATCTGATCGAAGCTTCGCTGTTACTGACAGCACTGACGGGACCTGTTGCGATCGCAGGTTCATTGCTACCGATTGGAACTCGACCCATTTGGGCATGGCTCACAGGACTATTCTCATTAGGGATGGCAAAGCTTTACTACAACATTGTGGTTGGGTTAATTGCAACTGTGATTGTCAATGCTCAAGTTCAGAATGAGAGTGACTTCGGCTTTGTGGTATTGCTTTCTGTTCTTGCTCCTGTGCTGTCCGTAGCGTTGGCGGCAGGAGGTGGTTTAGCGGTTTATCGAGGACTGAGCAATGGAGTTCTACAAATCATTTCAACAGGGTGGCAAGTTGCCCGACAAGCCGCAGGAATTGCTTTGAAACTTTAATCAAGAGGTTAGTTTATGCAAATTTCAGAATTACGAAAACGCCTGAAGCATCTACCAATGGATGAAAGTGACATTTTGCCCCTTGCATTTGTGGGATTGGTGTTTGGTGAAATCATTTTAGCGATCGGCTTACTGTGGGTGGGGCATTCAGTCGCTGAAATTGCAAAGAAACCTGCTCCAACTCTAGTTCAGCGCGTCGATGGACAAGCATTTGCTGTCCGAGATGCTGATCGAAATTACCGCGAACCTGAAGTCATTCGTCAACTGATTCACGAGTGGGTCGCTTTTACCTACACTTGGTCTGGGAAGCTACCTTCAGTCAATACGAAAGACAAAAGCCAATCTCTGGCGGATGAAGGCATCCAAATCAACAATAAGCGCGTTCCAACCGTTGCATGGCAGGCTTCTTTCTTGCTGGCTAGTGATGCAAAATCCAATTTTCGGGAAGCTTTTCTGGAGCGCCTGACTCAGATTCCAAGCATCGACGGTGTATTCTCTGGATCTACTAAAACGGTGATGCTCATCCAGCATGTCTCTGACCCTCAGTTACTAGCAGGCGAGACAGGACGTTGGCAGGTCGATGTTGTCGCAAATTTGATTTTCTTTGATCGCGCTAATCCTTCTGGGAATACGATTCCTTGGAACAACTCGTACATTGTCAGAGCCGTTGATCCACCTCAAACGCCCTTACCAGATAAAGCATCTGACTATCAGCAAATCATCTACCAACTTCGCCAACGCGGACTAGAAATCGAAAACATTGTCCCTTTGCAGGAGCGTAAACCATGACTTCAAACGGGAATGATTCATCCAAGAAGCCAACAACGGATGAGTTGAAACAATGGGCGAGAGCGCCTCAGACAAATCAACTCCTGATGCCAGAAAGTGAGTTCACACCAGAAGGAGCGAGTCAGCCCCGACCTATCTCTGGTCATCCTCTTGTAAAAATTGCTTTAGTCGGTGGGTTGACACTACCGATCTTCGTGGTTGCGGGCTTGATGATGAACGCGAACCGCCCAAATGCACCAATTTCAACTCAGCCGATTGCTTCACCATCATCGAGTAACAAAAATGGGAATTCAGATGCCAAGACGATCTCAGATCAACGCGAAGTATTAGGGCAAACACAGGCGAATTACGCTTTGAAAGAACAGCAAGATCGACTGAAACAGCAATCTGCCCAGAAGCAAAAAGCTCCACAAACTGTAGCTAGCTCGAAGACACCTAGAAAATCAGTAGTGCGACAAAATACGAATGTGGAGCCTGTTCAATCTGTAAGCTCTCCTGCCCCTCCAGTTGTGCAGCGTATTCAGCCTCCTGTTATTTCGCCTCCTCAAATTTCCAGACCAATACCCGTTGCACAGTCGATTCCTGTCTCTCGTGAACCAGAGCAGAGTGATTACGATCGCTATCTTGCTCTGACACAAATCGGGAGTTATGGGCAATTACCGACAAATGAGCCAATTTCTTCCACTCCCGCAAATTTGGTAAATGACGCAATCCCTACCAGATTGCCAGAATCGTCTTTAGCTTCAGAAACAGCGATTGATCCAGAAGAAGCTGCTATTTTACAAGAACAGCCTCAAGAGACAGTGCTGGCATCTGCGAAAGCAGAGGGAATTCTGGCAACGCCAATTATTATTGATGAGAAAACGAAATCTATTGGTAAAGCAGGTCGAGAACTCTTATCTGCTACAGCAGGACACATTACGATTCAAATCACTGAACCACTGAAATCACCAAATAATGCGGTAATTCTGCCGAAAGGAACTCAACTTGTTGCTGCACTCGATTCGCTTTCTGATAGTGGTTTGATTAAGCTGAATGTTGAATCCGCGATCGTGAACTTGAATGGTCAACAGGTTGAAGTTAGGATTCCACCGGAAGCGATTCAAATTACAGGGCGCGGAGGGCAGCCGTTAATTGCTAAACAGTACGGAGGTCGAGGAAAGTCAAACGCAGGCATTGATGCGAGTAGAGTTTTGCTTGGTGCATTGAGTAGGGCTTCAGAGCAATTGACCCGATCGCAGTCTTCGACCATTATCAACAACAATTCAAGCATTATCTCGAATGTTCAAAACTCGAAGCCGAATGTTCTAGCAGGAGTTGTCCAGGGAGGTTCAGAGGCATTACTGAGTTCGATTGAGCAACGCAATCAGCGTGCAATTCAAGAGATTGCTCAACAATCCAACATTCGCTTTTTACCTGCTGGGAGTTCGGTTGATATCTACGTTAATCAAGCAATTTCCCTTCCCGTAACTTCATCGACAGCAACTTCGCAGGTTATTGATGCGATCGATAAAAACACATTGCCTCCCGTAGATGTGGAGACGCAGCGCAAATCTCTCACTTCGCCTGCAATGCCTAGTTCGACAATGCCTGATCCAACAGTAAACTCAACTCCTGAATGGTCAAGTTCTTATGAAACTGAATCATCTTCTGAGTTGCGGGATAATCGCACTCAACTTAATCGTTCCGACTGCAACACAAGCGACCTCACCTGTGAAAACAATTACCGTCGAACAGGCAAGAGGGAGATCGAGCAACTTGCTAACGATTCTCGTTTGGGCAGGCTCCGGCACAAATCTCAACTTCATTTCAACCGGAGAGACAATCCAACGGGTTTGGCTCGATGATCCCAGTCGAATCACTCTCGATTTTGATGCTCCTTTATGTCAAAGCAGAGAGGGACGTTCTTGCTCTAGAGCTTCGACCTCTGTGATTCATTTACGGCGGATTCATCCACTGAATTTGCCGGGGCTTCCCAAAGCTGACTCGACATTGCTTACTGTAATCACTGAAGGTGCATCAGGGCGACAGCTTTATCAGTTCCGTGTCGCTTATGGCTCTGGGAATCCGCAATACAGCACAGTAGAGATTCGCTCGAATCCAAGCAGTACAGTCAACTTGAGTCATGTGGAGCGTGGATTACGAGTCGCGATCGTAAGAGG
>JALOOO010000275.1 GCA_025454375.1 Leptolyngbya sp. Prado105
TCGGTTGTTTGTTGATGAAGGCTTTGTTCCGTACGGTGTCTCTCAAGAGAAAGTTGCCAACTCGCTCAATCGCTCAGACCGGACCGTTCGCAAACGATTGAATAATAACTTTCGCTGCGATCGCGGTTTATTTGCCCTACAACGAGTTCAACTTGCTCAAACGACTGAAGCATTAACACTGAAGTTCAAAGCTCTGTTTGACCAGTTTGAGCGGTCGGAAATCAAGCAAATGGATGCGATTTACAAAACCGAAATGAGCGATCGTTTGTTTCAATGTTGCGGGCAGATCTTTAAATCCCTCTGCAACATCTATTCAAACGATTTAGAGCTTTTGTCAATGAAACGATCGCGATCGATATTTAAACAATTTCTGAAGCGCGATCGTTTTTTTGAGGGTGGGTTGGAAGGAAGCATCTCTAGGTAGTTCTTAATGAAGAGTTTTCTTCCGTATTTTGTTTAAAGCTATTGCATTACTAAAGAGTTCATAGTAAGTCTATTAGTAATACTTGCAAGGGGTTGGAGCCGAGCCACCGAACCAAGGAATATATGTAGGAAGAAAGTGATCTAGCAAAAAAACACAGCGCAAACAATGCGGGGAAGAAGTTCAATGGCGGCACGTCTACGGCAAAGCGACGCGCTACAACTTGGATTGGACTTTGCACCAATGCGATCGCGAAGCAGTTCAGCAACTGAAGAAAGTTCGGGCAAAGCGAGATCGAGCAGCGCAGGAACTAGAGCAAGCATTCTTGACTGCAATCTCGAAATAGGGAGTCGCGTTTCCACGCCAACCGGGCGAGAAGCGATCGTTAAAGAGTTGGGAATCGCGATCGCGCTCTGCTATTTTCCGCAAGAATCGCGATCGTGGTGGATGCCGAGGAGGATTCTGAAATCGGTCACGCTGACCGGAAAATCGGGGAGCCTCAAAAAATGCGAAAAGTGAGCGACAAACAAAAGCCCGATCGATAAAATCATCGATCGGGCTTTTGTTGTTTGAGAGCGAGATCAATCCTCGTCCGATCTATCCCCCTTCGTCCCCGTTCTCCCCTTAGCCCGTCGCAGCAGGCTTGCAAATGAAGGAGATCGGTGTTCGGTCTCCAAAACTTCTCTGAGCAGACTTGCCAGTGGCTGATTCTTCCACTCCGCAACCAGCCTGTACTCTTCTAGTGCTTTGTCTGAAAGGGTAATGGTTACTTGGTTGCGCTCGCTCATTTCTTCTTTCTGCGGTGTCATTTTGCCCTTCTAAGTAAACTTCAAATGCAGTATGATCGCAATCCTACCTCAATTCCATTGCTTCTATGTTGCAATTGTGAGTAAAGTTCGCTATTCTTTCAATCAACTGCATACCCAGTGAGTACCCAGCCTGCATATTCACTGCATACCCAAGGGCATTAGAACCTATGGCAAAACTTCACGAAATCAAAACCCAGCTCCCAGAACTCGCACCCTTCACGAAGAAGGATCTGCAAGACCTGTACGAGTTATCTCCGAACACGATCTACAAAACGATCGCATCATGCGGGCTTTCAACCGCCGCTGAGCAATACAGCCTGCAAGAAATCAGCGAAAACTTTCATGACGCTCGGCTGATGATTGCGGCTGGGCGGAACTACAAGCAAGTTGCCGCGCACTTCTCAAGCGGGAATCATGTTCAGCCTGAAGAACCGAACGCTACCGGACACACCGAAGCGACCGCTCAAGAGGGCGCGTCTGCTTCCAAGATGGCAGCATTTCAGGTCGTGAATAGAATGGCTCGATCCGATGCGCAACAAGCGGTTCAAGCCTATCTCCCGCTCTTTCAGCTTCACTTAGGTAAAGAGTTTCAATCTCCTGCGTTCCAGCAAAACTTGCAATCAACGATCGAGCTATTTACGCCTGTGGAGGAAGCCGATCATTTTTTGCTTCAAGGGCTAGACAGTCTCGGACTTCTGCCGCCCGAAATGTCACAGCAAGCCTTATTAGCAGCGTCGAACGAAGAATCGAGCAGCGATATCGAGACAGTTTACACAGAAGAATTTGCAGCATGAAACCTAAACCGATCGAATTTGCCGCCTACAGCATTATTGGTGCTGGCTGTGGCATCTTTGCTGCGATCATTGTTGGCTCGATAATGCAGTTCACATTGCAGCACAACGAACAGAAGCTCGATCGCTTCAATGCCGTGTTCTGGGCGCTAACCGTGCCGACACTAACCATTGCCTGCGGTTTTGCAACAGGAAGCGCACACTTTATTGTTTCAGCGCTACGCCGTTCGATGCTGCAATCCGAGTCCGAACCCGTTCAACCGCAAGCAGTACAAGGATTTAGCAATATTGCTGAATCTGCACTGTTTCCCCAGTCGAACGAATCCGTAGCACCTGTTGCAGATGTTCGATCGCAGTTTGAAACCCTGTACGCAGCACCCGAACACCCCTCTTTTGTACCCGAACAAGCGCCCAAATCCAATCATCCGTTAGATTTATGACTCAAGATCCTTGGAGCCAATTCAAAGAGCAGATTGGAGATAATCCGTCACCTGTGGTTCAGCAGTTCATTCAAGACTACGAAGCCGCTGAACAAGAGGCTAGGAATCTTCTAAATCAGCAGCAACAGCAAGAACAGGAGGAAAGAAGCCGTGATCGTCAGAGTAAATAAACACAAACCACACTGGAAAGTTCGATTTCACCATCAACTGAACGAACTCTTAGACGTGATTCATGCGCTATGGACGATCGGAATGTTTCCGTAGACCGACTCATTCAACTGCTAATCGAAACCGTTCGGACAGAGCAAGAAATCGAGCGGCTAGAGCGGCAAATCGAACAGCTTAAACGACAACGAACGGGACTTCAGGGATATGCAACTGAAATTCAAAGACAAGGACATCGAACTCGAATTTGACGGCTCTGCCGAGGAATTGCAGTTCGCCTCATACGAATTACAGTCCCTCCGCGCCGTTCGTTCGTTCGTTCGTTCGGAAGAATCAGTACAAATTCAACCCCGTTCGATCGATGTTCAATCCCTACTGTTTGATTGTCCGTCTCCCCCCTCCCTACCCGAATCCCAACCGGAGATCATCGAAGCCACTGCTCAAACGATTCTTCCGATGCCCGTTCTCGCACCCGCGAAGCGTCGGCTTCCGAAGTGGGTTGTCCCGACTGGCTTCTCGATCGTCTTTGGCTCTTGTGTTGGTTTCGCGATCCTATTCGCGATTAGCCAGGCGAAACGCTCCCCAATCCCCCCGCCCCCAGTTCAGCAAGTCCAACCGAAAACGTCACCGAAGCCAATTCAGAAGAAACTATCTGTCCCCGCTCCACCGCCACCGCCACAAAACCCTAAAAGTTCTGTCCCGCCACCGCCAAAAATTGTATGTATTCCTCTACCAGCAACACAGCCTCCAAAGTGCGATTAGATCGTAAATCGATTGAATCCCTACTTAAAGATCGACCTCTTGCCCTGAATGGTTCTACCGGGCGATGGAAGCTCCTCAATATTCACAGCAATGCCGTTGTGTTTGAGGCATCTAAGCTTTCAGAAATCCGCGATCGCATCACTATTTTGCTAGGAGTTTAAACAGTGTCAGACTCTATCGATTTAGAACGACTCGAAAGCATGATTGACGGACTCGGACAAGCTGCCGAACGCATCGCGCCTAAGCCGAAAAACTTCTTCAGCCGCTTTCGTCGCCCCCAATCTGAACCCTCTGAATTCCCAATCAGTTCTTACACGCTGGTGTTTGAAACGCTCGGATACAGTCTCGTTTGGGCGATCGTGCTTGCGATCGGCGGCAAAGGACTGCGATTTAGTGCGGGTTGGTTCATCAGTCTGAGTCTAATTGCTCTCGTTGCCTTCGTCGTTTGTCGTGCCCGTCGTCGCGCGATCGAGTTGATTCTGCAATTGTCGATCGCGTTTGTTCTTGCCATTGGGATCATTCAACTCATCAAGCCGTGAACGCCACATCACCCCAAAACCGCCATGACACGCTGATTGCTCGACTGCATCAGTTCGCCACAAATCCGAGCATCGATATCAAGGTGTTTCGGACGTGGCTATCTGAGCAGCGATTCAGCGACGAAGAAATCGCATCAGCCCGGTTGAACTATCTGCTGATTCGGCTTGATGCCTTATCGAAATCAAATCAGCCGCAGACAGAAACAATTAATTTTCAATCCGCGATCGCACGTCTGCAATATTCCGACACTGAACGTCAATCAGCACTTAAACAGTTCAATCGTTCCGCTCCGCAAGCTGCCCCAGTTCCACAAAGACGACAACCTGTCCGCGCAACCGTTGCCGCCCCGAATCCACTCGATATCGGCAAAGCTCCCGCGCCCGATGACCGACTCAAAGACGAAACGCATCAGCTAGGGCTAAAAATCGCAGAAGTGGCGACTCAGTTCAAAGTGCCGCTCGTCTACAATCCCGAACGCTCTCGCAAATCGATTCGAGTGAAGCGGCTATTCTTCCAGCCGCAAGCCACAACCGACTTAACCAAGGTCGGAGGACTACGATCGAACTTCGTTGGTCACGCGGGAATGTCGCCCCAAGCCTCTATTTTGGTCGTTCCCGGTGGAGTCGAAATTCATGATCCGATTCCAGGCGACGAATGGGAACGCCCACACTTCAAGCGATATGTCGCCAAGCCCGAATCTACTTTAATTCCTCAAAACGGCTTCACTTATACGGTCGGAGTCGATTTGAATGGCAAGGCTTTAATCAAGAACGAAGTGATCGGCTTGCTGATTTCTGGCGCAAAAAAATCAGGCAAATCACAGCATTTTCGCTCTCTCCTGTGTGAGCTTTGTCTTAAATATGAGCCGCGCTATCTCCAATTCGCGTTATTCGATGTCTGTGGCGCAACGTTTCAAGATTTTGAAGGCTCACCGTGGCTGTGGCAGTCTCCCTGTTTAGATAGTCAGAGCTACGAAAAGAAAATGGAAGCCGTTTTCAAAGAGGCACTGAACCGAGAGCAGATCTTCGCAAAACATAACGTGCCGCATATCGAGGCTTGGAATCGCAAATTTCCAGACAAACCATTGCCCCGAATCATCGTTGCGATCGAGGAATTCGGTGAGACGGTTTCACGAGTTGGGCATGGAATTGCAAATAATCGCCCCGCCGCGATGAGCCGCGCTAATCGTAAACAAGGCATTGATTTTGTGATTGCGACACAAATCCCCAATCAAGACGATTTTGATTCAGATCTGCTTCGCAACTTGTTCGATCGCGTTGTCTTCCAGTGTGCTGATATTGGAGCAAGCTACATTGCCTTTGGTTATAACGACGACGCAGGCGTGAGTCTGCAAGGTAAGGGTGATGGATTTCTCAAGGATGGTAGCGCCCCGATTCGATTTCAGTCGCTTTATTTGGGGGACGATGACGGGCTGATGCTGGTCAAGCAGATCAATACTTGGGGGAGTTCAACTTACGGCGCTCCTGAGATGGATGTTTGGGATTTTGAAGAACCCGAACTTGACCCCGATCGCGAAATCTACGATCGCATTTTGCAGCATGAGCCAGAGTTCAAAGCGAATCGCATCTCTGAGACTGAGTATCTGTGCCGAGTGTTTCAGTTCGCCGATCGCGCCAAAATGACTGGCAACACAAAGAACAAGTATCGAACTCAAGCGGCGCAAATCAAAGGAAAGTTCAGAAATGCGTAAATTCTGGCAAGAATTCTTCGACAACAAGAACCCCAAACGATGGAAAGCAAGACTCTTCGCAATGTATCTATTTGCAGCACTCTCAGGCTATGGGCTTCGATTCATTCAACCCGTCCGCGCCTCATCGTCCTTACCTGTTTGCTACTTAGCGCGATCGCGCTAGTAAGAGCTGCCGTCATTGAGCCGCCCAAACCCGCGATCGCTCAGATGGCTCTCACAAACAACGTCCCTCAGTGGATGATTGTTCGTGCTTTCATGCGAACCGTTTTCGTGGCTGAGGGGACTTGGTACGAGGGCACGAAGCGCAATCCCTACCGCACCGAAGTCTTCACCTATAACCAAATCGGAGACTACTCGGATCATCCCCACAACAATCCAAATTCAAGACTTCCCTGTGCTTATATCGGCTCGGAATGGACATGCAGCGCAGCAACAGGCGCAGCTCAGTGGATGCCTGACACCTGGAACAGGGTACGAGCTTTAAAGCGATTCTGGTTCGATGGCAAAGCATTCAGCCCCGAAAATCAGGACATGGCAATGCTGTACGAACTAGAGCGCGTTGGAAGTTTACGATCGCTCTTTTCAGGCATGAGTCTCAAAAATGGAGTTCCAAGCGTCAACCGCCGCAATTTTGATGTTGCAATGTCGCAAGCTGCTCCCGTCTGGGCATCTCTCCCCCGATTTCGAGGCGATGATAGTGGAGCCTATGGTCAAGGAACAAGATCATCTGAGAAACTATGGGGAGTGTTTCAAACCGAGCTTGCAAAGGAGCAACAGCAATGGAAAAGCGCCTCTGCCAAAACTGGACAGTAGCTTATCTGACGATGTGTGGATTGATGGGAAGCGCTGCCTTTGGCTATCTCGCAGGATTCTTTTTTTGGCAAGGTGCGGCGCTAACGCTGTCACTTTATGCGATCGCGCTAACTATCCTAAATTCTCAGCAAATCTTTCTACCTGATCCGAGCGAGGAACTAAGAGCGATCGTACTTCTGCTAATCGAA
>JALOOO010000276.1 GCA_025454375.1 Leptolyngbya sp. Prado105
ATAATCTGATCGACAAAGGCTTGATGATCCACGACTGGCTTCGAGATGTAGCCATCCGCACCACTTTGCTTGAGAAAATTTTCTCGATCGCCCTCCATCGCGTGAGCCGTCACCAGGATAATCGGCAAATTTGCCGTTTTCTCATCTGCTTTTAGCAACTGAGTCAACTGAATCCCATTCATCGCTTTTCCTTGGTACATACTGCGAGAGAGAGAGACATCCATTAAAATAATGTCTGCCTCACCAGACTGGGCGATTTCGATCACTTCCTCTACATTTTCAGTATGTTTGACTGCCAGACCTCCGCGTTTTGTCAGAATTTTAGAAAAGACTCTGGCATTTGTCAGATCATCCTCCACAATTAGGACGGTTTGCATTTCAAATTCCTCTTACGACAAGACGCTCTCATACGGCACAATAAAACGATTGTAAGATAGCTCAACGGTATAAGTATTCTTCAAAGACAGCGATCAAATTAAATCACCGAACCGATCATTTCCGCATATAGTTTGTAAAATTCAGCAGGACAATTAGACTCATGGCGCGGTCGCAATCTCAATCAGAACAGTTAAACATTCTTCCAAGTGGACAGGTTATCCCGACTGCCTTACATACGGAGATGCAGCAGTCCTATTTGGAATATGCCATGAGCGTGATTGTCGGGCGGGCACTCCCGGATGTACGCGATGGCTTAAAACCAGTGCATCGTCGTATTTTATACGCAATGCACGAATTAGGGTTAACCCCCGATCGTCCTTATCGTAAATGCGCTCGTGTCGTTGGGGATGTCCTCGGTAAGTATCATCCGCATGGCGATCAAGCGGTCTACGATGCCCTCGTTCGCCTCGTGCAAGATTTTTCTAGCCGCTATCCGCTACTTGGAGGACACGGAAATTTCGGATCGATCGATAACGATCCGCCCGCCGCAATGCGATATACCGAAACGCGATTGTCAGCGATCGGGAACGAAGCGTTACTCACCGAAATCGGCGAAGCGACCGTCGATTTTGTAGGAAACTTCGATAATTCACAACAAGAACCGACTGTTTTACCCGCTCAGCTTCCCATTCTCCTGCTCAACGGAAGCTCAGGAATTGCCGTCGGCATGGCAACCAACATTCCGCCACACAATATGGGCGAACTCGTCGAGGGATTGATTGCACTCATCGATCGACCTACCCTTTCCGATGAAGACTTGCTCAAATTGATTCCCGGACCTGATTTTCCAACGGGTGGCGAGATTATCGATACTCATGGAATTCGCGAAGCTTACTTAACGGGGCGAGGCAGCATCCCAGTGCGTGGCGTGGCGAACCTCGAAGAGATTCAAACGGGACGAGGCAGACATCGCAGAAGTGCGATCATCATTAGCGAATTGCCCTACCAAGTCAATAAAGCAGGCTTGATCGAAAAGATTGCCGAACTCGTCAACAACGGCAAAATCGATGGCATTGGAGATTTACGCGATGAGAGCGATCGCGATGGGATTCGGGTCGTCATTGAGCTAAGACGCGACGCAAATCCGCAAAAGATCCTTAACTTCCTTTATCGTCAAACCCCGTTACAGAACAATTTTGGGGTGATTTTACTTGCGCTTGAGAATGCTCAGCCCAGACAAATGTCGCTGAGACAGATGCTGCAATCGTTCTTAGATTTTCGCGAAACGACGCTGACCCGCCAGTATCAACATGAATATGATCAAGCGGATAACCAGCTTCATGTTGTCGAAGGTCGCTTGAAAGCTTTAGCAAACCTGGATGAAGTGATCACAATTTTGAGAAATGCGCCCGATGGCGGAACGGCGAAGATTCAGCTTCAAGAAAGCCTAGATCTCAGCGATCGTCAAGCCGATGCAATTCTCTCAATGCCGCTGCGTCGCTTAACCGGATTGGAGCGGCAGAGCTTACAGACCGAGCATGACGAACTGCTCGCAAAGATGGACGATTTGCACAAACTCTTGAGCGATCGCAAAGAACTGCTGAAAGCGCTGAAGAAAGATTTGCGCACCTTGAAGAAAAAGTATGGAGACGAACGCCGGACTAAAATTCTCTCGGCGACTGAAGTTGCGGCAACTGAAGTCAATGAGAAAGAGGATGCTCCTACGACAAAATCTGTAAATTTGGCGTTTGAGTTTGAGGAAGAGGAGCAGGATACGGTGGTTGAGGTGACTCAGCGAGGGTACGTGCGTCGAATGGCTCCAAAAACGTATGAGCGTTTGAGTAAGACTCGCAATGACGATACGGTCACTAAAGAACTCGAAGACGGAGATGATTTTGCGACTCAAACCGACTTCACGACAACGGGTAAAACCTTAGTCGTCTTTACTCGCAACGGCAAAGCATTTACCTTGAAAGTCCGAGACATCCCGCAAGCCAACAACAACAAAGCAAAAGGTTCGCCGTTAGTTACTTTGTTACCGCCAGCGGCTCAGGCAGAACCCGACTCGATCGCAGCGACCTTCATTTTGCCGGAAGATCTAGACGATCAATTTGTCCTATTACTCACCGAACAAGGTAAGATCAAGCGCTTACCCCTGTCTGAATTTGCCGATATCAATGGGCGAGGATTAACCGCACTCAAGCTAAAAGAAGGCGATCAACTCCTGGCGGTTAGCCCAGTTCAGGTGGGTGAGCAAGTGATGCTAGCCACTTCAAGCGGGCGGGTGCTGCGCTTTGAGGTGAATGATTTGCAGGTGCCGATCGCAAGTCGCACTTCTCAAGGTCAGACGGGAATGCGCGTTGGCAAGAAGGAGCGAATTGTCGGCTGGGCGATCGCGAATGAGGATGATACGTTTCTAATGATTTCGGAGCAGGGCTATGCGAAACATATGGAAGTGTCTGTCATGCGTCGAGCGAGTACGGGAGAGCTTGGTACTCAGTCGTTCCATTTCAACAATAAGACCGATTTAGTCGCTGGAATTGTGGCGGTGCTGCCTCAAGCTTTGGTGTTCTTATTGACGAATGAGAATCACTTGGCGCGAATTGATGTTGATAGTCTTGAGCTAAGAGCAAAAGATGAACGCGGCGATCGAGTCGTAAAACTCAGCAAGACTGAGCGAATTACGCATGTGAGCCTACCCGTCCTATTTGGCAGCGAAGAAGACGAATAGTTTTAGAACAGCGCACTCTACCCAACCGTTGCGACTCCCACTTCCTCTGGAGCAAGATAAGGCGTTAGAACCTGTCCATCTTTGAACCAAATGACTCGACGAGTACACCGGGCGACTTCTGGCTCGTGCGTTACCATCACAACGGTCATTCCACTCGCATTCAATTCGGTAAAAATGCTTAAAATCTCTTGAGTCGTGGTCGAATCAAGCGCACCTGTCGGTTCATCCGCTAGTAAGAGAACGGGACGATTCACGATCGCTCTTGCAATCGCCACCCGTTGCTGCTGACCGCCCGAAAGCTGGGTCGGCTTATTCTGCATTCGCTGCTCTAGTCCAACTCGGATCAACGCTTCCGTTGCTCGATCGCGTCTTTCCTGACTAGGGACATTTGCATAGACCATAGGCAGCATCACATTCTCAAGCGCTGAGAGTTGCGGGAGTAAATGGAACTGCTGAAACACAAAGCCCAACTTTTGATTGCGAATGTGAGCTAAAGCGCGATCGTCGAGTTGTGCAACATCTTCGCCGTCTAGATAGTAATGTCCAGCAGTGGGTCGATCGAGACACCCGATAATGTTCATCATGGTCGATTTACCTGACCCAGACGCGCCCATGATCGCGCAGTATTCACCCTGCTCGACGATGAGATCCACACCCGCCAAAGCATGAACCGTCGTATCGCCAATCCCATAGACCTTCGTTACTTCTTCTAAACGGATAATCACTGACTTTGACATGGTTAAGCACTCCGAAGCGCAACGATGGGATCGAGTTTGGCAGCTTGTCGGGCAGGAATCACACCGAATCCTAACCCAATTGAACCGGACACCCCAACCGCTAGCACAATTGCCGCAGGAGCCACGATCGCTTCAAGGGGTGTAAACGCAGCAACTAGCACTACACCACCCACTCCAACAACCGTTCCGATTAAGCCACCTGCTGCGGAAAGAATCACAGCTTCGATCATGAACTGAGTCAAAATGTCATCCCCTGAAGCCCCGATCGCTTTTCTTAATCCAATTTCTGACGTTCTTTCCGTCACCGAAACCAGCATGATATTCATGATGCCAATTCCACCAACGAGCAGAGACACCCCTGCAATTGCCGCAAGCATCGCCGTCAGCCCACTGGTAATCGTGCCGACAATTTGTAAGATGTCCTTCTGAGTCTGAACAGTAAAATCATCATCTGTGACGATTTTGTGCCGTCGCCGTAGTAAGTTCGTGATTTGAAACTCTGCGGCTGGGATGCTTGCTTCATCTTTTGCCGAAATTGAAATAAACGAGAGGTCTAAGCCATAGGGAGATCGTCCGGTTAAGGTACTCGACATGGTTGTTAAAGGAATGTACGCCGCATCGTCCTGGTTACTTCCCAGGAAAGATCCTTTCGCTTGGAGAACACCGACAATCTTAAAGCTCACGTTGCGAATTCGGATCTCCTCGCCGATCGGGTTTTTATCCCCAAAGAATCGATTTGCTAAATCTGCGCCCAAGGTCGCCACACGCTGATTGCGCTTCAGATCCATCTCTGAAATAAATCGCCCTTTCTCGACATCAAAGCTGCGCACCGTCAAAAAATCAGGCGTTGCACCCACAATGAGCGAAGTCGAGTTACGACTGCCATATACAACCGGAAACGAAGCATTTTTCTGAGCAGAAACGCCCGCAGCCGTCGGAATCTGTTGCGCGATCGCTCTTGCGTCTTCCCAGACTAAAGTTCGCGGCAAATTATTCGTCCGCTGCCTTGCCTGATTCCCGCCCGGTGACACAAATAGCACATTCGGGCCCAACGACTCGAACTGTTCCGAAGCGAGCCTTTGTGCCCCCTGCCCAATCCCAATCATGGCAATCACCGACGCATTGCCAATGATCATGCCGAGCATTGTCAAACTACTGCGAAGCTTGTTAGCGGTCAGCGTCTTCGCCGCCATTTTTAAGCTCTCACCAAAATCCATGTCTCTACCCTAGTTATTGGAATTATCGATTTTCTGTCCTTCTGGCGGCTGCACAAAAATTTGATCGCCCGCCTTAATTCCATCCAAAATTTGAGTCTCGTTATCAAAGCTCAAGCCCGTCGTCACGGTTTGAAATCGGGGCTTGTTGTTTTCGCCAGGAACCCAAACTCCAGTTTTACCTTTCTGAGTCGAAAGGGCTGCTGTCGGAACCACGAGCGTCTCAGGAATCGAATCGCCTAAGAAACTGACATCCGTATTCATCTTCGATCGTAGCCTGTCGCGCCCGGTGAGAATATCAATCCGTACCGAGAACGAAGTCACATCCCGCTCTGTTACGGCTTCCGGTGCAATCAAGCGCACTCGACCTTTAAATGACTCCTGGGGATAAGCATCGACTCGGATATCGACTTCTTGCCCACGCTTGATCTGACCAATATCAACTTCTGGCACTTTTGCCCGCACTTCTAACCCATTTGCCAAAGCAAAAATCGAAGTGGATGCCGAACCATCTGCGCCTGCGGTCGCTTGAGTCGTCGGAGTCACAAATGCTCCAACCGTTGCGTAACGCTGTGTAATCACACCCGAAAACGGAGCGCGAATGAAAGTATCTTCGAGCCGATTTTCAACCTGCTGCAATTGCGCTTGGGCTGAAGCAAGCTGTGCCTCAGATTGGCGAATCTCCTCAGGTCTTGCACCATTCTGACGCTGCTCTAACTGTTGATTTGCCTGATTTAACTGGGCACGCGCTTGACTCAACTGGGCACGCGCTTGGCTCAAGGTCTGACTTGCACTCTGCTCACGCCGAACAAACTCATCAAGCGAATTCACTGAAATCGCGCCCTGATCCGAGAGCGATCGCTGCCGTTTCGTCTGAGTTTGAGCAAAATCGAGTGCCGATTCAGCATCTCTGACCAACCCGGTCACTCGCTGGATCTCACCCTCTGCGCGTGCCACTTCGGCTTCGGCTTGACGAATTTCTTCGATCCGAGTCCCCGATCGCAGTTGATCCAACTTCGCCTGAGCTTCCGCAACTCTTGCCTGAGCTTGAGCGCGTTCTGCCTCAACATCTTGATTGTCCATCCGCGCCACGACTTGCCCTTGTGTCACCTGATCGCCTTGATCCACGAGCAACTCAGCAATCTTACCGGCGGTCTTCGGACTCAGATTAACCGTCCGAATCGGTATAATCTCTCCACTTGCCGAAATTCTTGTCGCAACCGTCTTCGATTCGACAGAAATTGTTGCGGTTTCCTGACGGGACGAATTTTGCCGCGAAATGAGAAAAGCACCACTTGGAATCGAAATCGCCCCAGCAGCGAGCAGCGCTAATACCCACCCAGACGGCTTACTTTTGCCAACGTTGCCAAAAAACGGGACTTGCATGATCAAACTCACCGATCGTGGTGAGGCACTAAATAAAGAAGGAGCTTTGACATACCATCTGCTTCATTAAGACTTCATTTCGCATCCGAAAGATTCCTGAAGCCTAGAAATGTAAACTAATATGAATGGCTTATTTGCAAATCTTAACGCAGTTATGAATGGTCT
>JALOOO010000064.1 GCA_025454375.1 Leptolyngbya sp. Prado105
TCGAATGACTTTGAGAATACTGATCGATTGCGATCGTGGATTTGCTAGACGAATTGCGTCTAAAACTTCCGATCGCCAATAATCCTGTCCGGTCGTAATCTGCCGAACCGCTGCGACAAATTCAGAAATCGAACTTCCCTTCGGACAGTACCCTTCAATGCCTGCCTGAAACGCTGCAAATAGCTCCCGCTCCCCCAACGGCTCGATCACCAAAACGCTCAACTCTGGATACTGAGCCTTGACCTGTTGAGCAAACTCACCCCCCACGCCAATCAAAACCGCATCCAACTCATCCCTTGCGAGTTCCGTCAATTTCCGCCAAGCCGTTGGAATCGTCTCTGCCTCTGCAACGACTCGAAATTCTGGAAACCGACCCAAACAATTGAGCAAGCCCGATCGAAAAACCGGATCTTGCTCTACTAGCATCAACCGCGCTATTCCAGTTAAACTACTCATCCATTTGCCAGCGCATTTCTATCCGATTAAACATCCTAGAAACCGCGAACACAAGATGCAAGACTGAAATCAAAATAATCTTAACCTAGAGAATATATGGCTTGAGACCTAAGTTTTGTTGAATTTGTTTGCGATCAGATCTCCGATGCCGGACAAATCTCCAGCGAACTCCCCTAAAGCTAAAGAAACCTAAAACTAAGGCAGCGAAGTGAACGAATAAGGGTAAAGCGAACCCTCGTTCCTGCTTTAAGGTGGAGTCGGATCTGCCGAAGCAGGCGGAGTCGGATCAACCGATTGCACAGGTGGCTCATCATTTTGTGGCTCAGGCTCAGAACTCTGAACTGGAGCCTCATTAGGAGCCGTAGGAGCCGCTTCACGCTGCCGCCAAATTGCTGCTCGCTCAGCCGCCCATTGCCCAATCGCACCCCGCGCCTCACCATGCAAAGGTCGTCCAGGTCCAATTCCCGCAGCCACATTGATCGCTTGAGTCAGATACCCCTGACTTGCCAATCCGCTTGCTTGCGCGAGTGTCGATCGATCCTCAGCCAATTGAATTTGATAGACCCATTCGCCGATTAAGCCTTGAGCTTCAGCATACAAAGCACGTCCCGGTCTGATCGTGCCTGCCACATTGATCGCCTGTCCCAACTGTCCCGCCGATGCGATCGCTCTTGCGTTATTAATAATCGGACGATCTTCAATAATCTCAATTTGATTTGTCCAATTCGCAATATCAGTTTGAGCCTCAATTCGCAAACTCCGCTTCGGCTTTACCAGCGTCGCCATCGCAACCGCAGATCTCAAATTTCCAATCTTGCCTGATTTTGCCACTTGCTTCGCTCGATCGAGGACTGGGCGATCCTGCATCGATTCCAACTCCTTCTGCCACTGAGCCAGAAGCGTCTGCGCATGAAGTCTTCCGGGTCGCTTCGGCTGAATCGCTCCCGCTTGAGCGATCGCATATTGCAGCATTGGAATCTGTTGTAAGTTTGCAACAGAACTTGCCACATTGAGTTGCATCATGTCCTGGACTTTTTGCTCCAATCTTGGGATCAAGGTTTTTGCCCGACCCACAAATGGACTCTGAGCATCAATCTGCCTCACCATTTGGGTTGCCATCACGAGCGGCACAATTCGCTCTAGTCCAGGCGCTCTATATTCATCTACCGTTTCGATCTCTCTAGCTCGGACTAATCGGATCAAATCCTGATTCGCCGTGGTCAACTGAACACTAGCTGGAATCGAATTCACGAGCGCCACGGCTGCCGGAATATTTTGCTGATCAAACTGCGCGATCGCCAATCCAAAAACTGTATTTCGCCAGCGCAAAACTTCCTGATTCGCTAGCAAATTCCAAACAAAGGTCTTGCGATCGACTGAATCGGTAATTGCGATCGCTCGTCCTAGCTGCGCAGGCGGATTCGCTTTAGCAAAATTGCGAGCATCTTGTAGAAGTTTCCAAGCTTTCTTCTCTTGATTTGTTTGTTCTCGGATTTCTCCTAAGCGTTCTTGCCAGCCTGGGTCATTCACGAGGGCTAGCTGAGCCATTTGCTCGGAAGCTTTATCCCAACTTTGTTTCTTAAGCGCTTCAATAATCTTGGCATAAATTGCTTCGCCCCGACGATATTCTGCCAGCCACCGCTCGATCGCGCCCTGAGCATCTTTATAAACCGGACTATTTTGAGGGATTTGATTCGCGAGATTAACTGCTCCTTTAATATCTCGCTGAGATACTCGATCGCGAGCCAAAATCAGCAGCGCATTCGACCAATCTTGCAGCAGCGGTCGAGATTGCCCATAGAGCGGATGTTCTGTCGTCCAACCTTTGACCAGATTGACCGAAGCCAAAATTTGATCTGCATTACCAGTCTGAGCAGCCTGTTGCGCACAAAATAACTGCTCAGTCTCAAGCGATTGCGCCGTAACTTTCTTACAGTCCACCGCAGGCGGAGCGCTAGAAAGCCAATAAAGCGCGATCGCTCCGGTTCCACCAAACATTCCAAGAATGCCTAACCAGATGATCTGCCATTTCCAAACCTTGGCAAGCGTTCCCATACGATGCGCAGCAACCTGGGTCGCAGAAGACGCAGTTCTGGCAACCTGGTGACCAAATTGGGCAACATGATGCTGAATCGGGACAGAGGGTGTCTCTGGTTCAGCCGCTGGTTTAGGATTGGGATCGTCTTCCAGCAGGACTGGCGCGTGATCACTATAATGCTCAGTCTGATAATGCTCAGTCTGGGAATGCTCGGTCTGGGAATGCTCGGTCTGGGTAGGTGGATGCTCAATGCCATCTTTCGGCTTCTGGAATGCTTGAAGCCACTGGGTTGGAAGTTTTCTAGCCATTTATCGCTGCGAAACCGTATATCAGGCGGAAGTTCAGAGTCTCGGCTATTTTACAAGCGATTTTGCCGATGGAACCCTCGACATCAAATGCTTTTATGTGATCCGCATCGGGATCTAGATTTCCGGGAACAATTGCGAGAAACAATGCTTGCAAACTATAAATTTTTGTAAGCATTTATGCCAACAGATTGAGGAAGCCGAGTTTTGCTTCATTGAAACATGAATCTCTCAATCTGAACTCCGAGAGATTATATGATTCGCGTATAAAAGATCGCACCTATATTACGATGAAGCGTCATCTACTCGATAACCATAGAAGTCGATGTGATATTCCGTGATTTTTACGCCCGTTTGAGCCTCGACCTGCTTCAGGATTTCTTCAGGAAGTTGGATGTGAACATCGAGAATTTGCTGAGTATTAATGCAATTCACATGGCTGTGGGCATCGCTAATATTACCGTAGAGCCTGCCATCAGACCGTTCAATACACTCGATGATGCCCTGTTCTGACAGCGCTTCTAGGTTCTGATAGACCGATGTGTGTCCGATATCTTTGCCTTGACGATTCAAACGATCGTAAATTTCGCGTGCCGACAAGTGTTCTTGGTCTTGCCACAGCAACTCTAAAATAAAGCGGCGTTGGCGACTGAGGCGCATTCCTAGCGTTTGACAGCGCTCGATCGCATCGTCGAGGCATCGGATCGGTCTGAAGTCTGACGGAAGTTCAGTGTTCATCGGTGAGCAATACGGATTTGAAGTGGATTGTTTATGAAGCCATTGAAAATTGAAAAAGTGCGAGCTTAACTGATTCTATTAATTTCTGCTTTATGATTCTGTCAATAGGAATAGATTGAACCATCTGTTCTATTTTTATCACATGCTAAAGCGAAATCGCTACAACTTTGCTTTGTGACATTCCTTTCATTTCAGTAAGTTGGTTAAACTGAGATATCTTCGCCCTCTTTTCAAACTGCCTGTGGCTCACTCTTCTTCTAATGCTCCAAAACGATCGCGACTCGCTTCTGCAAGTTGGTCGATCACGCAATTGCCGGGTCTTGCTGCTGACGATGCAACTCGATTAACCGATCGCGAAATTCTCACGACTTTAGATTTATTAAAGCTTGGAAAAACTCAAGACAAAAGGAATCTTCTCGCAAGCGATCTCCAGATTCCGATTCGTCAATTGAATAAGTGGGTGGCGTTCGCGGATCTTGCCCGAATTCCTAGTGTCGGTTGTGAATATGCAGGACTCCTGCTTCATGCGGGGATCGCATCTCCCACTCAACTTGCACAAGCTTCGATCGCTCAACTTCACCGCCAATTATTACGCCTGCATGTTTCGACCCTGCAACGGCGGGATCTGTGCCCTAGCACCGATTATATTGGGCTGTGGATTCGGCAAGCGCAGCATCTTTGCTGCAATCGAGAAACTTAGCGCAATCTATTTTCAATTGGGCACTCTTATTGAAGTGGAATCGCGGACATAACCTTAATCCGGATACCAAAACATTCCTTTGATTCCCTCTGGGTCTTGCATGAAGCCCAAATTTCGATAGAAATTGACAACATGCGGGTCTGCGAACAAAGTGATATTACTGATATCCTCACTGCGAAGCTTCTTAATCATGAACTTCATCAGAGCCTTACCCAATCCTTTGCCCTGGAAGTCTGGATGCACGACCACATCCCAAATCGTTGCGTTAAACGCATGGTCAGACGTGGCACGCGCAAATCCCACAAGTCGTCTTTGGGCACCTCGCTGCTCCCACATTGAAGCGACGAGAAAACTATGCTGAATCGCTTTTTTCACTTTCCTGAGCGGGCGGCGCGACCAGCCGACTGCATCGCACAACTCCTCTAGCTCATACAGATCAATCTCTCGCTCTGTTGAGAAAAATATCCGAGGAGTGGCGCGATCGCTCCCTCCCTCACCTGAACCGGGGACAACATAACTCTCCGTCGAAGTCGGTTTCTCGATCGAAGCATCCGTACTACTAAATAAGCTTTTCCAAAAACCCATGCAAGCGTGGTGATAACAGTGAAGCAGTATTAGTTAGTATATCTCTCGGATTTAGGTTGCATTGTGCCGATTTTAGGGAAATGTTGGCAATTCGTATTTTGTGATGTGTTTGGCACACAATCTCGTATCCGCTCTATTCCGATTTCATCTCTATCTCCGCATTCCGCCCCAAGTTTTTTATCCGCGTGTCGTCAAGGGCAGTCTCCACCACTATGGCTCTGGGTCTAAAATCGTCCACACTCGAACTGTTAAAGCGCTTCAACCGAGCATTTCCACAGTTTTATGAGCAGTTTGTCAGCAGCGAAATTCAACTGCAAAATCTTCGACTGGCTTATCAACTTTATAAGTCGAAGCAAGCGGTGATTGAACTGAAATCTGAGGGCACAAAAAGTGCGCTACATTTTGCCTACCGAAATCAGTCGTTTCTGCTCAGTGATATTTTTGGTGTTTTAGCCGCCTATGGCTTGACGATTCACAGCCTCAGTCTGTACGGGCAGATTTATCCTCCGATGCTTGTATTTATCAAGCTGATCGTGTCTCGAAGTGGAAAAGCTCTAACAGATAAAACCTCTGAAAATGTCTGTCGTGCGATTCGAGAGGCATTGGCGGGACGATTTGAAGTCGAAGAGATGCTGGCGGTCGAATTTAACCTTGATGCAGGTCTAGAGCAGGTAGAAACTGAGTTTTATGTCGATCCTGTGTTTCACCTACCCGCACTTCTGATTGAAGCGGATAACCAACCGGGACTTTTCTATAAGGTGATGTATGCGATTTGGCAAGAAGACCTGCTTGTGGTCAATGCCAATCTGCTCGTCTGGCGAGGACGAACGCGGTTGATTCTCTATCTATTAGGTCCGAATGAAAGTCTAATTCCAGAATATTTGGGTCAAAAGATCGCCGAAGGAGTGAAGCAGCGACTTTTAGGGCGACGATTTTAATTTCTTAAGAATAATCTGCTTGAACTCCCCGCTATCATGGTAAGAGTCATTTCTTAGTGTGCTCTATGTCATCAATCACCCTTCCAGTCTTACGGGTTCTGATTGTAGAAGATGACCCCATGATGCAATTGGGGTTGGAGCAGTCCTTAGAGGACTACCCAGAATTAACGATCGTCGATCAAGCCAGTGATGGTTATTTGGGAGTCGAAGCAGCGCTTAAACATCATCCGGATCTCGTCGTCATGGACATCGGCTTGCCTCGTCTTGATGGCATTGCTGCGACTCAGCAGATTAAGGCTGCGCTGCCAAACGTTCGAGTGGTGATGCTGACTTCCCATACGTCTGAGAATGAAATCATTGCAGCCCTCTCTAGCGGAGCCGATGCTTACTGTATTAAAGGCGCAGATGTCACCCGATTGATCGCAGCGATCGCGGCAGCTTGTGAAGGGGCGACTTATCTTGATCCTCAAATTGCCCGTCGCGTGATCGAACATCTCAAACCGCCCATGACCGATAATACGATCGGGCAACTCTCACAGCGAGAGCATGAAGTTCTGAGACTGATGGTTGAGGGATTGAGTAATCCGGAGATTGCCGCCAAGCTTTATCTCAGCCCAAATACCGTGAAAACTCATGTGCGTGGCATTATGAACAAGCTTGCAGTAGACGATCGAGTTCAGGCTGCCGTGGTGGCATTGCGAACAGGATTAGTCTAAATGGGCGAGTCCAAGACGCAAATCTTTCGATCAGTTTGCATGTGAAGCTTAATTTGAATTGAGCAAACTGTAGAAGTAGATTTTTAGAATTTGTTTCCAATTTGCGCCTTATAACCTGAAAACTTCCGATTTTTCTCGATAAAAAGACGAATTTTTAATGCAAGACAAATCTCTACTATCTAAAAAGTAGAATTAGAGCCTTGAATTTAAAGAGCAATAAGCTTAATTAAACATTAAATTTACTGATTGAATCAGTCAAACGTGAAATAAGTGGGCAGCCTGAGGAGCAGCAAGATTGCAATAATTCTTCAAATAACATCAAATCCTGAACCAACATCGATCACAGCGTAAACTAATTTACTCCAAAACCCACAAATTAAAGATTCAAGTTTAGAATCGAGTTGTACAATTTGTAGTCAGTTAAGCCACTTAAAGAAATTACTGATTAAGGAGAGTTACTCAGCAATGCAGTTTCATTTACGCATTGTCTGGTCTAGAAAAGCACATTGCTTTCCTCCTCTTTAACCACTGATTTCTACGATCGAGCTTCATTCAAGCAATGTTGCTGAGATCAAACTGCCTCTGGTTGCGATCGTCATTTGCTTGACAATGCGATTATAGGCACTCCGCGAATTGTAGAGTTTCCCAATCCTAGTGATTCATCTCTACAATTTGGGTTAATTTAATATTTCACGCCCGAGGATTAACCCTTTGGGAGGACGGCAACCTCCATGGTGTGGTTGTTAACCTAATAAAGTTACCTTTCGTTTTTGATCTAAGCGATCTTGACTGATCGTTTTCTCAAGCAAGTCGTTTCTCACATGCCTGGAATCAGACAGATGAAATTTGAGGATATCTATCAATTTTTCAAAGATCCGCCACCTTTCTATCTCAATAAAGAACTGGCGGTCTGTTATGTGTTAGCGGTTCTCTTGCGCGGAGACTCCTACGGAACCGAGCTAATTCAATTGCTCGAAACCGAATACCCGCTTTACCGCTTATCGGATACGGTTCTCTACAGTGCCTTGAAGTTTCTTGAAGATGAAGAAATGGTCACGGGCTACTGGAAAAAAGTCGAAGGTCGAGGTCGCCCTCGCCGCATGTATCAGATTAAATCTGAAGCGATGCAGCAGGCGCAGGATCTGGCGCGGCTTTGGAGAGAATATGCCGTCAAGCGTGAAAATGCTCGCGACAATGCGGGTATCCCAGCAGTGAGTGGATCTGAGAAATAACAGCGAGGAATCTGAGAATGATCCCGTTGTTGTCTAAACTTGTGGTGTAACTGGGATTTTTGTCTTTTTGCGCCATGACTCAGCCTGTAATTGTCTCAACGCTTCTCCTTACGGTTCTATTAATGATTGGGCTGGTTTTCTTTATTCGCGCCTCAGTCAAAGATCGAACCCAGGAGGTGCGCCTGCTCTCTGAGCAGTCTGAAGATTCACTGCTTTCACACTTGCGTCAATATTTTGGTCAGCGCTCCTACCAAGTTGCTGCGATCGATGCCACTCGTAATCAGGTGACGTTTGAAGGGATTGTCCGTCCAAGCGTTTTCCTGGCGGTGTTTCTATCGTTGCTAGCTTCGGTGGGGGTGCTGTGCTTTGTATTGGTCTTATCGATCGTCTTGCCAACTTGGTCAAATCTTTGGTGGGGCTTATTGATCGTCTCTCCCTTAGCAGGGGTGTTCTATTGGAAGGGGGCTGAACGAGTCGAGCAAGTCTCGCTGAAAGTTGAGTCCAGTCCGAATCAGCAAAGTGTGATTGTTATCAGAGCGCATCGCGATGAATTGGCAGAATTACAGCGATCGCTCGCATTAAAAGCCGAATAAAACGGTGAAATCAATAAACAAAAGCTCTCCTCGTTGCGGTGAGGAGAGCTTTAATGAGGTGAATGCTGGCTGACGAAACTGGTCTAACTGGATAGGGAGCAACTGACGCTACCCTAGCACCTGCATTCAGGACAGAAAGATCTGGGAAAAACTCAAACTTGAGAAGCGAATGCTTAGCGGCTCCGTGAAGAGACAGCAACAGTATCGACTTCATCTTCAGACGTTCTCAGACTGGGGAAGAGGAAATGATTTTCTTCAACGTATTGTGCGCCGAATAGTCCTTTCTCCGCCCAGAAATATCGATCGGTGGTGTGCTCGTTTCTCTTAACCAGTAACAACGCAGGGGGCAGAATGCCTTCAGCGTGGATGAACTTGCGAGCAGCGGTAACGGGCTTATCTTCGCCACACTCAATGCTAAACTGAGGAACGCTTTCTAAGATCCGTCTTCCTTCCTGCCGACGACGACTTTTCCGCTTACGTCTCCTTGCCAAACCCCGTACCTCCTTAAGTTCCAAACTGCCTAAAAGTTGTAATGATCGTTACAAAATCCGTCGAAAATATATCAGCTTCAGCCCTGGATTTCAACTTCTCTTAACGCATCTACATGATTTCTTAAGGTTGGTTTTCAGAATCTTTTGCTATGTAACGGAAATAATAAGCGCTTACACTAACAAAGATTGCGAAAAGTTGGGCAAAGGTTAAGAAAAGCAGGTGCGAAAGCGTTGGGGATCAGGACTCCCTACTAAATTAATAAGAAAAATTACTTAACGTCAATCCTATTTTTTAGATTTATCCGGCAGAAAAGTCGATGCTAATGCCTACAAGTTCCGAATTTATTGAGTTGTGTCGATCACAAATTGCGTTGTTAACTCAGGCGTTGGGCGCTTCACTTAGCGTAATTTACCTGAGCGAGGAATTAGTTGAGAGTTCTCATGCCCAGTTGATCCCAATTGCAGCCTATCCGGATAACTCTGTTGCAATCGAGCGATCGAATCGGCTTGCCCTTCCTCCTGTGGATCTTCAAGAACTTGATCCTGTCACATCTCAGGGCGGTCTCGCTCAGCAGCGTCAACTCGTTTTGCCGTTAATTCATGAAGACTTGGTGTTTGGGATATTGGTGACTGAACGAGAGGATCGACCTTGGACGACTTGGGAGCGATCTCAAGTTGAGCGAATTGCGGGTACATTAGCGCTTGCCTGTGTGATGGATCAGCGAGCGCAATGGCTGGATCAAGCTCAACGGCAACATCGCTCGATGCAGACTCAGCAGCATGACGTTTTGGACAATTTGCTGCACCAGTTAAAAAGTCCAGTGACTGCACTGCGAACTTTTGGGAAGTTGCTCGTCAAACGGTTGCAGCCGGAAGATCCGAATCGCGATATTGCAGGCAGTATTTTGCGGGAAAGCGATCGAGTTCAAGATCTCTTGCAGCAAGTCGATCAAGCGATCGACTTAAATTCAGTTGATGTTTTAGAAGATACCGTTCGCCCAATTCCTTTACTTCCGGCTGGGGTTCTGACGGCATCCAATCTGGAATTAACGCCTTGTTCGATTCATGAAATTTTGCTACCGCTCGTGGAAACTGCTTGCGCGATCGCTCAAGATAAAGAACTTTTACTCAGAACAGAAATACCAGGTTCGCTCCCCTTTGTTTTTGCCAATTCAGGAGCCTTAAGAGAGGTATTGAGTAATCTTATCGATAATGCTTTGAAGTACACGCCAAGCGGCGGAGAAGTGCATATTAGAGCATATTGTGATCTCGATCGCATCTGCATTTGGATTAGTGATACCGGATTGGGAATTCCTTCGGAGGATTTAGAGCATTTGTTTGAACGGCATTATCGCGGAGTGCAGGCAAATGGAGAAATTCCAGGCACAGGACTGGGACTCGCGATCGCACGTCGCTTAGTCGAGCAGATGAATGGTTCGATTCAAGTCTTTAGCCCCTTGAAAAAAGAGGGCTGGATCCCTCAAGAGATCCAGCCCCCAAAACAGGGGACAAGTTTTGTCGTGACCCTTCAGGTCGCTTAGGAGCGAGGTAAGGTCAATTCGTTGGTAAGACGGAGATTAAGATCTGTGTTGGGGCGAATTGAAATCAGGTCAATGCGATCGCCTCCGAAGATCAAGCCTGCTAAGGCACCGACACCTGTACCAATCAGGACTTCACCTGCTCTGATGTTGCGATCGCCTGTGACAGCCGCGATGCCTGCTGCTGCCGCGCTTCCTAATGCCGCATCTTTGAGGATTGTGCCTGTGTTGGCTCCACGACGAATCGATTCGGTTGTGGTGATCGGATCAGAAGTCGCTGCGATCGCGACTCGCTGACCGTTTGCCAAGGTGAGTTCAGAAGCATTGAACTGGGCTGCGCCTTGGGACACAGTAAGCTGACCAGAGACTTGGCTCCCCGATGGGATCAAGACGGTTCCATCAGAGGTGACAATGTTTTGAGCAACCGTGAGGGTGATCGGAGTCGGTTGAGGTTCATTTTTCGCAAGCAAGATGCGATCGGCGTTTGCATAGCGTAGAGGAATCGAGGTTCCGGCTGGAATGTTGATTGCTTGAGGCTGAGGTGCGACTTGACCGACAATATAGGGAGATTGAATGGCAGCTAATTGTCCAGTGCTAACAAGGGCTTGATAGATAAACGCAGCAACATCTGCACGAGTTGCGGTTTGGTTCGGGTTGAGGAAGCGGACATCCGGGTAGTTAACGACGATGCGGCGTTCGGTTGCTGCGGCAATGCTGTTACGAGCAAAGCCGGGGATATTGGCAGCATCCGTGTAGGCTTGCTGGAGCAAGCTATCAGCAGGTTGAGTACTCGCGTATCTCAAACCGTTCGACAAAGACACCAATGCTTGAGCGCGAGGGATGTTGTCATTGGGGCGGAAAGTGCCTCCGGGGAAGCCTGCTAAGAAGCCAGTTGCGTAGGCATTTTGAATCGCTTGAAGACCCCAATAATTGCCAGGAACATCTGTGAAATTGATCGGAGTGTTGACTCTTGGCGCATTTGGAAATGCTTTGAGAAGCAAGGCTGCAAATTGAGCGCGAGTGACTGGATCATTTGGGCGAAATGTGCCATCGGGAAACCCAGCAATAATGTTACGAGAAGCGAGTTCTTGAATAAAGGGAGAAGCCCAGTTATCAGCGGCGACATCAGAGAAAGTAGCTTGAGCCGAAGCGGGTGCGGTCATTACCATTGGAGCCGCCGCGCCTGCGATTGTACCGAGTGCCAGAGTTAGAGCTAAACCAGATTTTACAGAGCTATACATGGTAGCGTTCCCAAACGAGAGAGTGTTTTTTCTTGTTACTTAAGTAGATGATCGAGTGAGTTAAAAAGTTCCTACATCTGGCGATAGAAATAATAGTTTGATTTATATTTCTTTAGGGTGAGATGTGGGTTTTTCACTCAGTTATCTACTCTTTATATTCACCTCTGACCGCTGGATTCCTTAAGAAGTTTCTAAACTTAGGACACTTTTCAAAGTGGTTGGAGAAACTCGGTTTGTTGCAAGTTTTTCGTTTCATTTTCCGATACGATCGAGCCATTATTTCAAGAGGAAAAAACGGTGTCTGAATTGCCTCGTTATGAGTCGAAATCTGTCCGTGACGCGGGTAAACAGTTTTATGTCGATTCGGAGGGGGTGCGGATTCCTAGTGTGACGACGATTTTGAATGCGACGAAGCCGCGTGCAGACCGCAATCGCCTGTTCAACTGGCAGCAACGGATTGGGGTGGAGCAGGCAGCAGAGATTACAAAATCGGCGAGTCGGCGCGGGACTGGGACGCATCGCCATATTCAGAAGTATCTTCAAGGTCAAGCGGTGGATTGCCCTGAGTCGGTTCGTCCGTATTGGGAAAGTGTGGAACCGATTCTGAAAGCCGTTGAAGAAGTACGCTTAGTCGAGGGCGTGGTGATTCACGATGAGTTGGGCTATGCGGGTGTTGTTGATTGTGTCGCGAGTTATGAGGGGGTGCCTTGTATTTGTGAGTGGAAAACGAGCGATCGACCGAAAAAAACGGTCGATCGCTTATATGACTATCCGCTTCAAATCGCGGCGTATTGCGGCGCGGTGAATCAGCTTTATCGAGAGTATGAGTTGAATCTTTGCCATGCTTTGCTGGTTGTTGCCATTCCAGAGATGCCTGCGGAGGTGTTTTGGTTTGAGCCAAGTGCGATCGAGCAATATTGGCAGCAGTGGGAAATGCGAGTGAACCAATATTGGCGAAGGCAGGGATATTTTCGATCGTAAATGGTGATTTGGAGAGATTTCTCAACAGATTGCGCATCAATTCAAACTTCTTAAAGCGAAGATAAACTTTACCGTGCGATCGCGAGTCTGTTTCTGAAATGGCCAACTCTGAGAGCAAGCGTTTCAGGAGCGAAATTCGCATGGATCGGTTGCAAAAAACTTGTCTGATGGGCTTGATTAGTTTGCCTTTAGGAATTGGCACAATTGCACTTGGATTTCTCAATACGCCTGTTGCGTTCTCTTGTAATGATGTCGATGAAAAAGCAACTGTTTCGACTCGTCTGCATTGCGCTCAACAACGGGCACAGCGCCAAACTCCTGAAAGTTTAACCGCTGCAATCAACCTTTTAGAAAATGTCTCAACCGACGATCCCTATCACGATCAGAGCAATCGCCTGATCGAACGCTGGTCACTCGAATTGATTGCAAAAGCAGAAGCTGAATTCCAAGCAGGGAATTTAGATAAAGCGATTTCGATGGTGAGAGCGCTGCCTCAGACTGCAAAGATTAGAGAGTGGAGAGCCGTTTGGGCAAAAGGCGAATCGGTGATGAAAACGGCTCTCACTCAAGTCGAAAAACGTGAATGGCATCAAGCGTTTCAAACAGCAAGCCAATTACGGCAACTGGGAAATGAATATTGGGCGACGACTCAATACGATTTGCTCAAACAACAGATTCAAAGCGATCGAGAACTCCGCGACTTCGCATTAAGAAATCCAGTTGAACCCAAGAAAAAGCTAAAAGAAACCGACCTGAATTTACCGAAAGCGGCGAAAATTGCCCGCTCAACTCGCCCGCTCTGGATACCGAAAGCGGATAAACCGACCCCTCATCCTGTCAGCGTTGCAGCGCAACCCCCTCAACCTCAAATTGAACCTGAATTGCCTACAGTTCAGCCCTCTCCTCAAGTCGAGATCGAGCCAGAACCACCGATGGAAGTGCTAGAGCCGATCGAGACTGTCCAACCCGAAATTCCAGTTCCTGAAGCATTACCCGATCGAACTTAACTCTGATCGAATTTGATCGGGGGGAAACGCACCAAATTCAGTCACAATCGCGCGAATCAATTCGGCTGGAGTCACATCAAACGCTGGATTGTAATATTCAATTCCAGGCGGGCAGATCCTAGTTTCCCCGATTTGGTAAATCTCAGACGGATCGCGTTCTTCGATCGGGATTTGTTTTCCACTCTCGATATTGAAATCGATCGTTGAAACTGGAGCCGCGACGAAGAATGGAATATTGTGAGCTTTTGCAACCAGCGCCACGCTGTAAGTTCCAATTTTATTTGCAGCATCCCCATTCGCTGCAATGCGATCGGCTCCCACGACAACCGCATCAATCATGCCTTGCTGCATACAGTGAGCCGCCATATTATCCGTAATCACAGTGACTGGAATGCCTTCTTGGGCACATTCCCAGGCGGTTAACCTTGCTCCTTGCAATCGAGGTCGGGTCTCATCGGCGTAAAGTCTTTCAAGACGACCTGCATTCCAAGTCGATCGCGCTACGCCAAGCGCGGTTCCATATCCCGCAGTTGCTAAAGCACCCGCATTGCAATGGGTTAGAAGTCGCAACTTTCCGGGCGGCAAAGCGGCTAATCCGTGATCCCCAATCGATCGACAGGTTTCTAAATCTGAGGCTTGAAGTCGTTGAGCCGCATTCAGTAAGGCTTGTTTGAGATGATCGACAGACCCGATCGTATGTCGTGCCGTTTTTAGCATTTGCTCGATCGCCCAAAACAAATTCACCGCAGTAGGACGAGTCGATCGCAGTTGTTCTGCCACGCGCTCTAATTTTGCTAAAAACTGTTCGCGATTCTTTGCGTCAATTTCTCTTGCACCGAGATACATGCCATAGGCTGCGGCAACTCCGATCGCAGGCGCACCTCGGACAATCATCGTTTTAATGGCCTGCGCCATATCGTCGCATCGACTAATTTCAACCAAGGTGTACTCATTCGGCAAACGATTTTGGTCGATCAGCAGAACACGATCGTGATTCCAAACAACGGGATAAACCTGACTCGGCAGCATATTATTCGCTTTAATCTTAAGTATTGTCCATCTTACGGTGATTTCATGCTGTCAGTTCAGGAAGCGGAAAAGCTGATTTTTGATGCAGTTCAAGCGATTAAAGAAATCGAAATTGTCAAACTAGAGGACTGTCGTGACCGAATTCTCGCAGCTTCGATCAGCAGCAAACTCGACTTTCCGCATTGGGATAATTCTGCGATGGATGGCTATGCCGTGCGATTCGAGGATGTTCAAGCTCCTGTGACGCTGGAGATTATTGAAGAAATTCCAGCAGGCTATCAACCTCGAAAAACAATTCAACCCGGACAGGCTGCGAGAATTTTAACCGGATCAATGATGCCAAACGGGGCAGATACGATCGTCATGCAGGAAGAGACAAACCGAGAGGGCGATCGCGTTTTGATTCTGACTCCACCGCGCGATCGAGGAATGTTTGTCCGATATCAAGGGGCGTATCGCAAAGCAGGAGATGCGTTGCTTGCGCCTAGAATTGTTCTCAAAGCGCCTGAGATTGCGATTCTTGCTGCCGCTCAATGCGTTGAAATTCCAGTATTTCGTCGTCCTCGCGTCGCAATTCTCTCGACCGGAAGCGAGTTAGTCTCTCCCAATCAACCGCTGCAACCGGGGCAGATTGTGGATTCTAATCAGTATGCGTTAGAGGCACTTGTGGCTGAGATGGGGGCAGAAGTGATTGCGATCGGGATCATTCAAGACGATCCCAACGCATTAGAAACTGCGATCGCGCAGGCGATTCAATCCGCTGATGTTGTGATTTCTTCAGGTGGGGTTTCGGTTGGGGATTACGATTATGTCGATCGGATTTTGGAAAAACTGGGCGCAAAAATTCAGATTCGAGCGATCGCGGTTAAACCTGGAAAGCCGCTGACCTTTGCTACATTTGCGAATTCGACACTCTACTTCGGACTGCCTGGAAATCCTGCTTCAGCGCTGGTGACATTTTGGCGATTTGCTCAGCCTGCAATTCGCAAGCGAGCAGGCTTGAACTGGGAATTGAAATTCGTCAATGCGATTACAACTGAGGATCTGAAGTCTGATGGCAAGCGAGAACTCTACTTGTGGGGATATGTCGCGATCGAGAATCATCAACTCCAATTCACACCCGCAGGAGGCAGTCGCCTATCTGGAAATTTGATCAATCTAGCGGGAACCAATGCACTTGGTGTTATGGAGATTGGAGAAACAGCGATCCAAGGTGGAAGCACTGTGAAAGTTCTTTTGGTCAGACTTTAGGTGGCAATAGACTTAAAGTTTCACTGAATCCGGTACAAAAATAAAGCGGGGCTAATTCTCACCCCGCTTCCTGAACTTATGGATTCGGTTTTCTTCTAGAGCGTAAGAACTCAGGAATATCTAATCCGCCGCCCGTAGATTTTTGCGGTTCAGCAGCAGGCTGGGTTGGATTCGGAGCCACTGAAGGGGCAGTAATCGATCGCGGTTTTGCTGGAGCGCTTGCTCCTTTGCCAAGGATTTGAGGCTGAGCTTCTTGATTAAACCCGGTCGCAATTACGGTAATTCGCACTTCGCCTTGCAAGCGATCGTCAATCACGGCCCCAAAAATAATGTTGGCATTCGGATCAACCGCTTCGTAAATGATGTCCGCTGCGGTACTGACTTCATGCAGCGTTAAATCAGAACCGCCTGTAATATTGAAGACGACTCCTCTGGCTCCATCGATCGAGGCTTCAAGCAATGGCGAAGAAATGGCAGCCATCGCAGCTTCTCTCGCTCTCGACTTCCCTGAGCCAATGCCAATGCCCATTAGCGCTGAGCCTGCATCTGCCATCACGGCTCGCACATCTGCAAAGTCTACGTTGACCAACCCTGGGATCGTGATGATATCGGAGATCCCTTGCACCCCTTGGCGCAGGACATCATCGGCAGTCCGAAAGGCCTCTTGAACTGGGGTTTGTTCAGAAATGACGGTCAAGAGCTTGTCATTTGGAATGATAATCAGCGTATCGACTCGACTTGCGAGTGCTGAAACTCCATCTTCCGCTTGACCTGTTCGACGACGACCCTCAAACGTAAAAGGACGAGTGACGACTCCAACCGTTAACGCACCCAATTCTTTTGCCACCTCAGCGACGATCGGAGCCGCACCTGTTCCTGTGCCGCCGCCCATGCCTGCTGTAATAAAGACAAGATCCGCATTTTCTAAGGCTGCTGCAATTTCATCGCGGGATTCTTCCGCCGCTTTTTGCCCGATCGCGGGGTTTCCACCTGCACCCAAACCGCGCGTCAATTTCTGTCCAACTTGCAATCGCTTCAGGGCAGTCGATTGAGCGAGTGCTTGGGCATCGGTATTGATCGACCAAAACTCAACTCCCGAGACATTGCTGGCAATCATTCGATTCACAGCATTACTGCCACCGCCCCCAACACCAATTACCTTAATCTTTGCAACACTTCCTGGCACAATATCCCCACTCCTTGCATCTTCAGGAACCGCCTTTAACCCAGAATTGTTTTGGTTGTGATACAGTCCCGAATTAAAGGGGTTTGAGCTATCCGAACTCGAAAAGTTATTGGGCTGACCTTCCCCATTCGAGCCACGATAGCCCTGCTCTGGTGGGGCATTCAGCGTCATTGGATTGGCATTCGACTCATTATGATTAAGCGTCATTGGGATTACAAGCGATGGAGATGAACAGCAGAGAAGTCTGAAATAACGACTGAACTCGATTAGCACATTAGCTTAGCAGGACTCGCGGCAACTGGAATGGAAATTTTCCCAGATTTTTTACTCTCTATGGAGTACCTAATTTTACCGGAGTTTTTGTCGCATTCATTTGCACGGTAGGAGAATTCGGATTTCTTAAGTCGATCGACAAAATTTGATCCGAATTGACGCGGTTTGGCAATCGTCGCATCTGATCCAATACTTTCAATTGCATCGGAAACTTGGAACTATAAACACCGAACTGTACCGCACCCAATTCTGTTTTGAGAATTAAATTTGCTGGGTCTTCCCAATTCGCTTCGAGAACGGTGACCGGACTCTGGCGAATCGTTTGGTAAAAGTTGACCCAATCTGAGCGATATTGCTCAGGCGATCCCACAATTTTAAGGGAAGGTAGTTTTAGATTGGGATTCAGTGCTTTGTAGCTTTCTTGCGAAATCCACATGCCTGTCTCGTCTAACAATCCAGGCTGAGAAGCTTTGGAGATTGTGTGTGCAATTGGGATGCGCTCTTGAACTCGCACCGTTAAACTTGGCGGAATCAATTGTCGATCGACAGTGGCTTCGGCAATCGGAGCCTTCGCTTTGAGAGCGTCTGCGATCGAGTGAGGCTGCACCTTTAATAGGGATTGCGGGTAAGTAATGGGTAAAAGCGAACGAATCGTCTGCTCAGAGATAAATCGATTGCCTCTGATTGTAACCTGCTCTGGCTTTCGGATCACCCATTCTGGCAAAGTCGCAACCCAAACTGCACCAATCGCGAGCGTTGCGATCGCAACGTTGCGCCAACTGGCTTGAAAAAATCGAGTTCGACGTTGACGACGCAGCGTTTTGCGTCGTTGGGAAAGTTCGGTGCGAGACACGGGGGCGATGCTTGTCATGGATGGGCGTGAGGCAACGATATCAAAGCGACACGAAACAGAATGAAGCCATTCTGACAGGACTAGGGATTGATCTCAAGGTTTAAATCTTCAAACTCGATTCCTTGACCTGTCTTGAGTTTCAGACGTTCACTTTAATCGATTTCCTCAAAGGTGAATTTTTTTTCTCAACTTGGAGTCTCTTGCAATAGTGTTGCGACTCTTTCGCCAAAGTCTGGATCGACGTTTGCCAGACTTAAAAGTTGCAGATATTCCTGCCGTGTTAGCCCAGTTTTTTCAATGAGAGCGATCGCTTCGCCTTCAATATCTTGCTGAATGCGTAAAGATTCCGAGTCTGTTTCTGCTGCTTGCAATTCTCCTTCTCGTCGCTCAATCATGGCTACAACCTGTAAGCAGGCTTGCACAAATTGATTGAGTTTCTCAGAAGGAATCGTATCCGCATCGATCCCTGGACTGGTCGCAGGTTCAGAAACGATCGAGATCTCAGGCAGAGTTTCGCCTGCCCAAAGTGCGCTAGGGTTAGCTAATACGCAGAAAACAACAATGGCGATCGCTAAAATCGCTCTACTGATTCGGAACATGTTGAGATGTCAGATTTGAAAGACGAATTGAAAGACTCGATCGATGAAGCCCAATGGGAATGGTTGATCCCGCACGCCGATCGCGATGCTGTGATCATTGTGTCTCAATCCCTAGATTTGGTGGAAGTTGGCTATGCGATTGCCAATGATCAAGCGAATTCGGTCAATCAATGGATTCAAGATAGCCTGCTTTATAAGCCCTCGATCGAACAAAAAATTGTCTGGGACAGCGATCAGACCAAACGGTTTAAGGCGCTGATTCTTCAGCCTTACGTTCTGGTTCAGGAAGTAATTGCTTAATTTCTTTGGGGGCTTCAAACTTGGGGATCGAGAAACTTGATCCTGTTTTTCCAGTTGCCATCCAAAGAATCGCTCTGCCTCCATCTCGAACCGCCTTACTGATCGGTTCTTCTGCATGAGTAGACGGGATCGAGATGGGTTGAATATTGATCCCACGACTGCCTAAAACGATCTCTCCAATCACCTGCGCTCGCCGCATGTGGTAATCGGAAGTAATGAGGTAAACGCTGCGGACATTTTGCTTGCGGAGTATATCGACGACGGATGTGAAGTTCGTGACGGTATCAACAGCTTGATAATCTAAGTTCAACCGCTCTAAATCTACACCTGCTTTTTGAAAAACTCGTTCTGCATAGTCCCGTGGCGCACCAGATGAAATCCAAATCGGTAAATCAGGATGAGATTTCGCAAACTTGGCGCTGAAGAGTTCTCGCTCTTCAGCACCACCCAAAACCAGGATCGCGTCAGGCTCTTCAAAATGTAATCTCAGCGATCGCACTCCCATCCAAAGCACAAAGGGCAGGAGCAGCAAAATTAGAGGAAACGATCGCTTTCGTTTTCGAGCGTTATGAAATTGACTTGGCGAAACGGCTCTCAATCGCACGATGCCACCCCTAAGCAAAACAGATAGAAAAAACTCATGCCTAACCTACCAGGAAGTTCAGCATTTCTCAAGTGATTATTGACTGCGGCGACGTTCTTGTGCGGTTTGTTCAGATTGGGCTTGAGCAATTGCAGCTTGAATTCGAGGCAAGGCAAAGAATTTTTGCGTATCTGCTAATAACTTTTCACCCCAAAGATTATCTTTCAGGAATTTTACTTCTCCATATCGAGCATCCGTTTTGAGTGCGGCTTCTGCAAGCGTTGTCGCCTCGGTTTGGTTGCCTTTGCGGAAGAGCGCAACGGCGATCGCAAGTTGTGGCTCGGTTGTCGTTTTCGGATCAAGCGCCACTGATTGTCGCCAGAGTTTGATCGCCTCGTCAATTTTTCCTTCTTCGTATCGAATCAAGCCGATATTATTAATGGCAGGCCAGAATTGCTTATCAAGCGAGACTGCTTTTTCATAGTGAGCGATCGCCTCGCGATTTTTCTTTAGCATCAAATACGCATTGCCCATATCAAAATAGGCTCCTGGCGTATCAGGCTTGATTTTTAGCCCTGCTTGAATGTTCTTGATCGATTCTTCGTATTGCTGCTTTTGAAAATGGGCAGTGCCTAAAGCAAACGGAATTGCTGCATTGCGTGGGTCGAGCGAGGCTGCTTTATTCAAGGCGGGGATCGCTTGCTCGGCTTGGTTTGTCTCAAGGTACAGTCCGCCTAAAACTGCCCAGGCTTCGGGTCGTTTCGGAGCAAGTTGAACGGCTAATCTCGCCCGTGCTAATGCTAGTTGATCCTGATTGAACTGAGCCAACTGGGACGCTTCCTGGACTAAGCCAAGACCTTGCTGCTCAAGTTTTTCAAAATCGACTTGAGGGGCGTGGGGGATCAGGGCTTGGGCGAAAGCGGGTTGGGTCGTCCACAAACCCAGAATCAGACAGGCTGAGAAAAGAGAGAGACGTTTGGGCACAACAAAGCCTTTGAAAAACGACGAAGAAACTTTCCGTTAGCTTAATCTATCTTGCTAAGTTTGAGACGTTGGGATCAAGAAAGAAGTTCATTCTCAGGGCACTCGCATAGCAAGAATACTTGGGCGATTGTTAAATTTGAACTCTACATCTTGAACTTTTCCAAAAGTAGAGGTAAATTACACGCTACATCTAGCGTCACTAATTTCCATCGTTTGAGGAATCCCGTTATGGTTCAATCGATCGCCGTTCCTAAAATCAATGATTCAACTTCTATGATGACTGAGATTGATCCGCTCAACGATGGCAAAAGCCGGATTGCCCTCCTGTCCCACATGGGAAGCGATCTTGATGTGGTGAATGATGCAAGAGCGAGTTTTGATAAGATCTCAGCCACGCTCGACGAAAAAGACGTAAAACTGATTCGTTATTTGATCCAACATCATCACACATCGCCATTTCGAGGCGTGGTGTTCAAATTTAAGGTCAAAGCCCCTCTATTTGTAGCGCGTCAATGGTGGAAGCATGTGATTGCCAGTAGCCATAACGATGAACAAGTAGGCTGGAATGAAAAGAGTTTTCGCTATGTCGAGATCGAGGATTCGGAAGATTTCTACATTCCCAATTCTTTCCGCCAACAGTCGAAAAGCAATCGTCAAGCGACTTCTGGTGAAATCCCTGAAGCGCAAAACCAGCAAGCGATCTCGATCTATCAAGCTCAGTGTGAAGCCAGCTACAAGGCTTACAAAGATTTACTCGACTTAGGAGTCGGACGCGAACAGGCGAGAGGCGTGCTGGTTCCGAGCGTTTATACATCCTGGGTGTGGACAGCTTCCTTGCAGACTGTGCTGCATTTTATCGGATTGCGAAAAGGAGAAGGGGCACAGCAAGAAATTCACTTCTATGCCAGTGCGATCGAACAATTGATTCAGCCGATTGTGCCTCAGACGATTGGCGCTTGGGAAGAATTGCATCGATCGTTTTAACAAATTTGGGATCAAAAAAAGGAACTTCATGCCGATTTTTGGGTGGGAAGTTCTTTTTTCTTTGCAAAATCGGCGGAAATCGTTTCGATCGCGCAGTAAGATTTTATGGACTTTCATATTTATCACAAGCTCCATGAAAGACTTCTAATTGCCATTCCGATATACTCTTAAGTTGAAAGTAAAATATGGATCTTGTTGAGCTAGTGTGTGTACGTTCCGTTTCTAATGATGGAGATGAAACTTTGGATGACGGTAGTGCGCGAGAGATTTTTTGCTAACAATGCTGCAATGCCGTTTGGTCGAGGCCCATACCTTATTGAACAATAGGTTTTGCTATTGACATACAGTGTAGTTTCTGCTGCTTCATAACAAATTTTTTATGCAGGGATCTTCTCATGAAGAACTGCGAGTGCTCTGAAGAAGGAACCCGTAACGTTGTAGCGGAATGTCTTGGTAAACTAGCACTTATTAGTCCTGTTGAATTGCTACCAAAACTGAAAAGTCATCTTGCTCGACCTTCAGCACTTATGCGGAGTACAGTTGTGACGGCTGTCAAATTCACAATATCTGATCAGGTTTGCTATGGCGTCAGTAGTGTAGGATGTACATACAGCATACATAGTAATCAGTTATAGAACAGTGATTGATAAAGTAAAGTACTGTGTTGCATTTGTAGTACCTATTGTTATCAATTGAGAACTGTTTGACTTACTGTTGTTAATGATCTGAGACAAATTTAAGACTTTTCCGG
>JALOOO010000277.1 GCA_025454375.1 Leptolyngbya sp. Prado105
CTCACCAATTCCCCCTGTCTCTCAACGCACCCCCCATCCGCTGCCCTCAGATCTTCACCGAAGCCCGATACCCCTGCCCCCCATCAAACTCATAAGTCAGCACCTCCCCAAACCTCGATCGCATTCCCAAAAACAGCGCAAACCCCACCGGACAAAACAACACCAAATGCACACACCGCGCCCCATAGCGATCGCGACACTCTCGAATCAACCGCCGCCCATCGATCGCCAAAGCCACCGCATCCCCATCTGACGCGATCGCATCCTCTCCCGTCCCAGCAACAGGTTCCGCATACACGATCGCATCAAACTCTCCAGACTGAAACAACCGAGATGCAGCCTCTCTCCCCGACCCAGTAATCGCCAACATCACCAGCAAATTCTCACCCGACTTTCCTGCTTTCTCAACCTCATGAAACCTCGCATCCGACTTCTTCGCATCCGACCTCCAAAGGGCATTTTGACCTGAAGTGCGCTGCAAAACCTGGAGCGTATACCCTTCCACATCCAAAAACTGAGTCCCGATCGCAAACGCAGCACTCAGCGGCATCTGCCCCCTCACATCAATCACTGAACCCATCGGAAAAGCCTGCTTCGCTTCCGCCAAACTCGGAAACAACTGCTCATCCCAAATCTTTTGACTCGCAATTCGACGCGGATAAACCTCCAAGTCAAAATGCTCCGTCCAATCTAGCTCCACAGTCGGCACACCCTCAAAACTGCGATGTTTCCACCCCTGTATCCACAAACTCAAAGGAGCAATAGCAGCCCGAACAGGCTGAACAATCTGCGATCGCTGCGTCTCCTCAGCAACACCCCGCAACGCTTTCGCAACACTCGCAAATGCCTCGTCTTGATTCTCCCATTTCGTAATCGGCTTCCCATCTTTCGGTAATGCTTGCAGCTTCCCAAAAGGTGCTAACTCCCAATCTACAGGCTTGAGAATGATCGGAATTACCCTTGCCGATCCAGTCTCATGTCGTTCTAATGCCCGCTTCATTTCCAAGTCATAGCAGTAGTCCGAATCCAGAAAATTAGCGCTGACTAGCAGCAAAATGATCTGAGCCGTTTCCAGATGGTGATCAATTACATCTACCCATTCTTGTCCTGCCGTAATTTTACGATCGTGCCAAGAATCAATCACAGCTTGGCGCTCTAGCAATCTCAAATGCTTCGCCAACTCATCCCGCAACGGCTCATCCAAATGCGAGTAGGAAAAGAAAACAGAGATAGCAGAGTTAGTCATGGTCATACGATCGAGTGAGTTTATTTCCTCTACAAGATATCTCCCAATTCTCCGTAAGTAAATGTCGTATTCTAGACCAGACAGAAAAAGAATTACGGAACAAATTCACGACTCGATCTGGCTCAACACCTGCAAACAGAGCTTACTTTCCTTCCCCATCTGCCCTTGAATCATCAATTCGTACCATTGCTTGAATTGATGCAAAACAGCTTCCCGAATTGGATGCCGAAGCTCTAACCTCATTAACTCTTGAATTGCTAAACGTTGAGTTCTCCCGCGACCCAGCAACCTCAACCACAATGTAGAAGTATCTTGCGGCAATTCACTCACAACAACGATCATGGTACAAAAAGCAGGTGCAAGTTGATACACCCCCGGAACATTTCTCGAATCGGGACTTGCTCCCCATGTTTCTAGCAGTGTTGGCGTAGTTGAAGGGAGAACAATCAGCAATAGCTTATCATCAATGTCTTCTTCCTCTTCGATTTCGCGGTCTACAGCATCCTGATCGACAGGAATCATCCCACCAGTCGCTCCCACCTTCCAACTTAGCCAGTGCCTCATACAAGTCCGCACCTCCCGCACAGTTGGGAGCCAACGTAATGTCTCAATAATGCAGGGCACAGAAAGTAACTCACCCAATAGCCCTAACTCTGTTCGTGCCTTTTGCTCATCTGGCTCAAACAAAACATCGACTAACTCTGCTTCCCCAATGACTTCAGGACTAATCATAATGCGATCGTTCCTCTGAGTAACTGCGCCCAATATCTGAGTTCCCACATTGTTACGAGACGGAAGCTTATAAACTCTGAGCTTTGGATCACGAGGTACAGGTTCATTGAGATAGACTGTCCCAAACTCACTCAATAGAGTTGAAAAATAGCGTTGAGCAAAAAGATTAAATGATGTGCGTGTCATGTTGATATGGATAGAATGCTGTTCCGTCTGAATCTGCAATAGAAATATTGCCTTCAATGTCAACAATTTCTCGATCGCTGGAATGCCGCTACGAATTCGTAGGGGGTTGTCCCAGGATATCCAGAAATACGGAAACTCGCACAGAAGGGCTGACGTATGAATGTCAGAAATACAGTCAATTGAATCTTTGCACCTTTACAAATCTCGCCAGTTTTAGGATCAAGATGAGGTGCGATCGCATCTTTTTAATGCCTCTTTGTGTTCGATAAGCGTGGTCAGCAGTTTAGTGCGATCGCGCCATAAATTCGACCTGAGTGGTTAAAATGTGTCTATCCAAAACCGCGAAAAGGGTGTTATGAGCGTTGATGAACTTCTCAAAGTCGTGAAGGATTTAAGCGAGTCTGATCTCGATCACCTGGTCAACCGTGCTTTATTTGTGCGTGCCCGTCGCCGTGCCCCGGTTACCACACCAGCAGAATCAACCCTACTACGGGAAATCAATTGCGGCATTCCAGCCGAACTCAGCGATCGCTACGAGATTTTGACAGATAAACGGGATGACGAAACCCTAACCGAAGCGGAATACACCGAGCTTAGTGCTACCTAGATCGATATTGGCAGTGGGGCGATTAGTTCTCTTTTTCGATTGCTTCGATGATTTCTTCAGCCGCTACATCGGCTTGATCGGACTTAGCATAGATTAGAAGCAGCGAGACTAGCTGAGGCGAAACGATTTGGTAGATGATGCGATAACCCCCACTTTTCCCAGTCGGGATATCACGATTTTTGGCACGGACTTTGAGGACGGTATAACCTGTTCCTGCAATTTGATCGCCGATGAAGTTCCCTGCTTGCAATTTATCAATCACAGGCTGAATGTCTTTTTCAACCTGCCGATACCGTTTGGCTAAATCTTTTAATCGTCGCAAAAATGGGGGTGTGACTTGGACATTAATGGGTTCTGCCTCATTCATAAACCTTTTCCCAAAGTTGCGACACAGGGAATGTGTCGCCTGCTTGGGTATCCCGGATAGCTTCAGTGAGGTCTGCGAGAATTTGGGAGTTTGGCTCGTTCTCGTCGATCGGGTCTAAGCCGCTCTCTAATCGCTCCAATGTCTGCAAAATCTCGCTCCAAACAGCCTGTGGCACAATTACTGAGGTTTGTTTGCCTTCAGCGTCTGTAATATAACTGACTAGATTTCTGAGTTCGGCAATAGTCATAATCCTGAGAGGTCACATGAGTGAGCGAGTCTGCTGTTGCCATTGTAGCCCGATAGCCGAGCGGAGCACAGCGATTAGCGCGAAGTGCAACTCCGAAACTGCTGAATAACATCGGGTTCAAGGTGTCTTAGCACCTTTATGTCTACTTACACTCACCTTCATCAAGCAATTCCCCTCAATCTGCAATAGATGCCGTCTCAGTTCGTCGCCTCGCCATCTCTGCCTGCGCCGCTTCACGGTTATAAAACTGACCCACATCAACAGGCAATTCAACGCACTCACCCCTAATCACTCGCTGAAGCAGTTGGTTCACTTGATGCGTGATGTGCTGATTGAATTGGAGCGTTTGGTAAAAGCAGGATTCAGCGGTCAGCACCCAACCTTGGTATTTGCCAACTTGAACAGGTTTACGCACAAAGCGAAAACTAAGCTGCTGGTTCGGCAGGGCAAACCAAACCACTCAAGAATTGGCATTGCTGCCAGGTTCAATTTTTAGCACTTGAACATTCATGTCTCAATCCGATCAATATCTTCCTGCTACCAGCATTCTTTGATGAGCGCGATCGCTGTACTTCCAACTTTAAACCTCTCTCTAATTGAGCGCTTGAGCCGCTTCGCGTGAACCTGTCCAAGCATCCAAATCGAGCGTGAAGTTTTTGGGATACTGCAAGGTAAAGGATCGCCCTTGCTTCAGCAAATCACCTTGACAAAGGATCGGGATGCGAGCTTGGTAGGCTTTAACCGCGAGTTCATAAGTTGGATCACCCAAATCAACCTGGATACGACGAAGTTTGCCGACGACGACTCCCATCATCGTTACTCTGCCCTTGGTCACGCCTTCGCGGATATCAGTCACAATTCCTTGAATCGTAGTGTTTGGCAAGGTGGTCAACAAGTCGTGCAGAATATCGAGTTGAGATCGCTCCTCCACTCCTCCCAACGTTTCGAGCAATTCATACATTCGGCGCGGAAAATCGGCAAGTGTCTGGTCGGACGGGAGTAGTACTTCTGGGCTTGACGAATTTCCATTGCGCGTCCACAAAGAGGCATTGTGAACGGGTTGATGCTCCTGCCAGTGGTGGATCTGGAGATACTGCCGAATGGCACTCGGCTCAAGGTGCTTCAGTACATCTAAGTCTCGGACACTCACATTCATAGCCGTTCCCCTGCTGCAACGCGCTGCATGATTCCCCGGAGGGCATCTACATTAAGAATATTCTGACGCGGAATTGAAATAGTGATCGTGGTTTGATTTTGACTGGCAGGATAGCCGTGCAATGAGATCCAATAGGCAGTGTGTCTGAGACAAAGTTCCTGTTCAGCTTGGCGCGTCCAGTCTTGAGGAGCTACTGGAAGAATGACTACAACGAGAATTCGAGGAGTTTGAAGATGCTCAATCCGCAAATCGTCATAATTCTTAATAGATAAAGGAAAGCGGATGGAGTCGGTGCTGATAATTTCTGCTGAGGTTGATTTAACTTGAAGTTCGAGCCGAGGGTAGCGAATCCAATTCGTTTCATCCCGCCCCGCGATTATTACGTCGATGCCATCGTAATCGGGTGGTCTGGGTGCAAGTTGGAAGGAGTACCCTGCTGCTGCCGCGATCGCGTAAATGTGAGCGTAACTAAATTGCTCCTTTTGCAAATTAATATCCATGCAGTGACTCCCTCCGAACATTCCCTTTCAACTGCATGGCACTCGAAAATCGATCGCAGCGAAAACTGACGGTCACTTTACTACAGATTTGCCTTGCTCAGAAATCTCGGTTTTTTTGGATTGGGGTAAATTTGGGGTAAAGGGGTGATCAGTGCGCTAGAATCCTTGCAAGGAGACCAGTGAGCACACCTTGCCAAGGTGAATGTCGCGCGTTCGAATCGCGTTACCCGCTTTCTAACAGAATTCTCTCACAGCCTTGATTTCAAAGGCTTTTGAGCATTATTCGCAATATTCCTCTGGCAGCAAAGTTAGTGCAATAGTACTGGCGTTTGGGTGTTTTTCGGGCGATTCCAACTTATTTTGGGGTAAATTGGGGGTAAAGGCTGTACTCCCTCCCCTTGGAGGATTCCTGATGTATTCTGACAATTCTTCTGGTAGAGCAAACAAGGGTACGGTTCAGATCAAGATTTCCAACAATCGCTTGCAACTTGTCTTCCGAGTGGGAGGCAAGCGGCATTATTTATTGACTGGGTTCCTCGACACACCTGCCAATCGCAAACTGGCGGAGTTCAAGGCACGAGAAATCGAGAAGGATATTCTCTACGAGCGGTTTGATCCGATATTGGAGAAGTACAAACCAGAAGCGGTGCTGAGTACTGTGGCTTCTGTCCGCTCGATCGCGCCACCGAAGCCTTCGTTAGCAGAGTTGTGGGAGAAATTCATCGAGTACAAGTGCCCCCAGTGCAGCCCGAATACAATCAAGCAGAAATATTCGGTCTACACCAACTACGTCAAGCGTCTGCCGACTCACGACTTGAACAAAGCGGGTGAGATTCGAGATTTTGTGGTGAAGAACATTCCGCTCATTTCTGCCAAGGACTTTCTAATTCGGCTCTCAGCTTGTTGTAACTGGGCAATGGAAGCGGGTACGATCTCGTCCAATCCATTCGCCAAGATGCCTGCCAAGATCAAAATTCCGAAATCTCAGAGCGAGGATGAGGATATTGATCCATTTACCGCAGAAGAACGGGACTTGATTCTTGCGGCATTTGAGAGCGATCGCTTTCGCCCACAGAAATCTGCTTTTAAGGACAGTCACTACACTCCATTGATGAAGTTTCTCTTCTATACGGGATGTAGACCCTCTGAAGCGGTGGCGTTGCAGTGGACAAACATCAGCAGCGATTTGCGGCTGATTTCGTTTCAGCAGGCACTCATTGAGACGGATGATGGCAGGATGGTGCGCGAAGGCTTGAAAACTCAGGAACGGCGAAAGTTTCCTTGCAATGATCGGCTGCAAGCTCTACTGGCATCGGTTAAACCGGAAGGCTGCAAGCCTAATGCTTTGGTCTTTCCCAGTATTGAGGGCACGTACATCAATACCAATAATGTGAGAAATCGTTCCTACAAACGAATTCTGGCAGGATTAGGGATTGAGTACCGCAAGCTTTATCAGACTCGGCATACATTCATCACTTTGGCACTAGAACATTTGGACGTGAAGGATGTGGCACGATTAGTGGGT
>JALOOO010000065.1 GCA_025454375.1 Leptolyngbya sp. Prado105
AATCCGCAATGAGTTAAAAGAGACAGGTGTCACGGTCACTGCTTTAATGCCTGGAGCAACTGACACAAACTTCTTTCACCGTGCAGGAGTAGAGAACACCAAAGTAGGAACGGAGAAAAAAGACGATCCAGCCGAAGTCGCAAAAATGGGCTACGAAGCATTAATGGCAGGCAAAGATGCAGTACTAGCTGAATCACTCAAAACTAAAGTTCAAGGAGTGATCAGCAATATTTTGCCCGATACAGTTACAGCCGAGCAGAATCGCAAGCTCAACGAACCCGGATCAGCGACCTAATTTAACTTACTCAGGAAGGACAACTATGGAACCTAGACAACTTAGCCTCGAACTTCGCAAAGGGGAGAATCCCGATCTCAGCCGTCGTCGATTTATTGCTGGACTCTCAATGCTGGGTGCAACCATGGCAGAAGCCGTTTCACTCTATCAAATTGGGATTATTGATGACTTACCTGATCCGCCCATTCCAGGGATCGATTCGAGCAAGGTAGATGCCGCAGATTATGCTTACAGTGTGCTAGATACTCCTGATGGCTTTTTCATGCTAGTCAACTACTCGATTACAGCTTTGCTAGCAGGAGCAGGAGGCGCTGATCGGGCAACTCAAGCTCCATTTTTACCGATCGCAATGGCAGGCAAAACTTTCGTTGACTCGATCGCGGCATTGGCTCTCGCAGGAATTGAGTGGAAGGACAATAAGGCATTCTGTGCCTACTGTCAGGTTGCAACGCTTTGTTCGGTTACTTCATTTATTTTGTCGATTCCTGAAGCAACACGAGCCGTTCAAGTGCTGCTCGGAAACCGTCAATCTAATCTAGGGTAAGTCATCTATCCGCCCGCAACCAACGGGCGGATATTGCTTTTTGAAATTGAAGCGGTCAGCTATCGAACTCGCCGGATCTGCCGAGCCTCTTCTAAAATGCTTTCCACATCTTCCTCATTCAATCGACGCACATAGTTCACCTTGATCTCTTCGAGCAAATCTGTTGCTAAAGACTGAATCTCCTGCAACGATCGCTGATTCTGTAGTTCTGTCGCCAGATTTTGACCAAAGCTTTTTACAAGTTTACTAATCAATTCAGCCCCTTGCTTGTCTTCGAGTGCAAGCGCGATCGCATCATAAACGCCACTCGTCACGTCCGCCACAAGTCTCTCATTAATCTGACGCGGCAGATCTCCTACTAAAGGCATCGCTTTCAACCCCTGATAAGCAGATGACTGACTGAGAATCGTATCAATGTTATGTCTTAGCAATGCTTCGAGATCAGGCTTAATTTTAGGCAAAACCTGATAGACCGTTGTCTTGACCAGATGCGTTGCTAGCTCCTGAATCTCATCTCGCTGATTGAGATCAATGTAGGGACGATTGACCGACTGAATGAGCCAACGTGATATCTCTCCTCGCTCGATCGCAGATTGAAAGCGATCGATCACCTGCACCACAACCACTTCTGCTATATCTTCAGAAATGTTTGCGACAAGACCTTGACTTGCCTGGGCACGAACCCGCGCCAAATTGATAATTTTAGCTTGGTCTAATCGAACAACTGCCGGAATCACACGTAGCCATCTGAAAAAAGGCAACAAGAAAAACAGGTCATACCATCGCCATAACATTGCATCAAGCCAGGACAAACTTTGATAGCGACGGCTCAGATAAAAGGTTCGCGCTATAAATTCCAGCGCAAAAATCGCAATAAACGGGGCATCAATTAGCCAAAACCAATCGATATATTCTCCATTCTCACCAATTGGTCGATAGTAATTCACCGCAATCAATGGACGAATCTCTTGAGTGAAAAACTTCCATTCCGAAACGAGTCCTCGCTGTGATAAATTTTCCGTACTCCAAAATGTTGTAAATGCCTGTCTTGCTGATTCTCTTCTGCGAGATCCAAAAACATGCTCTCGCATTCGATTTTTAATTCTCTCTAGTGTTCCACTTTTATTAGCAACGGCAAATGGATTGCTGCTAATCATTTCTGCACTATGATCGCGCAATTCTTGCAGTCGAGCTTGCACCTGAGCGCTTTCTAACCCAAATTGCTGAAGTTCCTGCTCTAAAGTATCGACCGTCGCCAGATAAGCTTCCGTATCGCGATGTGGCTCGATCGCTTTGACTGGATCGTAAAGTCGCGTCACGACGGGAAAATTGCGGAGCCAGAAATCGCGCCAGGGAATATACGAAAAGTCAAAGGCAACGAGTCCTAAATTCGCCAAAGCTAAAACTGCCATCGCTCTCTCGAACCAGAGATTACGACGAGGCGGAAAACGAGAAGGAGACGATCGCATAACATTCCAACCAGCGCTGAACTGTCTGAATTTTAAGATCGATCGCTTCACAATGATGAAGGAAGCAACATTTCAGTAGAAATACTCCCGTTGCTTCCTAGAATCATTTGATATTAAGTTTTACCCATTAGGGAAATTCCGCACCTTGAACCCCTTGTAAATTCTGAATAAAGGTAGAGCAACCTGACCTAAACGGCTCTGAGTAGAGATAATCTGTTTCGGTTTCTGTACATACTCTAAGGGACTCCCCTAGGAAAAGCCAGTGTTATTACGGATAATTTATTGGTTCTTCATAAATGAAATTGGAAAACACGGACTGATCTAAGCGAAAATCTCAGCAATGACAGCACCTTTAATCACCTAAATGAGCGAGACATAAGGTTGAAACGGCTAGAACCCTAGAAAGTTCGTTCTTAATTCTCAACAGCTTGAGAATCTACGGGTATTCGTATTTTCACGGATATCTGGCCGCTTCCACAAACTTGAATGTAAAGCGTTAATAAATTTTTCATTATTTTACGGATTGCAAGGTTATGCAGCGAATATTTAAACGCTCTGACTTTTGTTTCAGAGCGATATCCTAGAAAAAGACTTTTAGCGCACATGGATATGACTGACCGAACTCCGATTCAGGTTATTGGTGGTGGCTTGGCAGGGACAGAAGCGGCATGGCAAATTGCCCAAGCAGGCGTTCCGGTTGTGCTGCATGAGATGCGCCCGACCCGTCAAAGCCCTGCCCATCATTCTGAGCATCTAGCAGAATTGGTGTGCAGCAATTCTTTTGGGGCGCAGGCAACCGATCGCGCTTCAGGACTCCTGCACGAAGAATTGCGGCGATTGGGATCGATCGTGATTCGCAAAGCTGATGATCATCAAGTTCCGGCAGGTGGGGCATTGGCGGTCGATCGCGGAATTTTTAGCCAAAATCTGACTGAAACGCTCTCGGCTCATCCTTTAATTGAATTGCGGCGTGAGGAAATTACGCAGATTCCTAAAGACGGAATCGTGGTGCTGACCACAGGACCGCTCACAACCGATAAACTGGCTGAGGATCTGCGTCAATTTACGGGCATGGCGTACATGAGCTTCTTTGATGCGGCAAGTCCGATCGTCGTAGGCGAGTCAATCGATTTTGAAACGGCATTTTTAGCCTCTCGCTACGATCGTGGAGAAGCGGCGTATCTCAACTGCCCGATGAGCAAGGAGCAATATCTGCATTTTTGGCAAGAACTTTGTCAAGCAGAGCAGGCAGAACTGAAAGATTTTGAGCGCGAAACGGCGAAGTTTTTTGAGGCTTGTTTACCGATCGAGGAAATGGCGCGTCGAGGCGAAGATACGATGCGTTACGGTCCGCTTAAACCTGTAGGATTATTTGACGCACGACTGGGAGATTTTCGCGATCCAGCTAACCGCGAGAAACGTCCTTATGCAGTAGTGCAGTTGCGTCAAGAAGATAAAGCTGGACAACTTTGGAATATGGTCGGATTTCAGACGAATTTGAAATGGGGTGAGCAAAAGCGCGTCTTTAAGCTAATCCCAGGCTTAGAAAATGCTGAATTTGTCCGTATGGGTGTAATGCACCGCAATACTTTTATCAATTCACCCGAATTGCTATTGCCGACGTTGCAGTTCAAATCGCGATCGACGTTACTTGCAGCAGGACAAATTAGCGGCACAGAAGGCTATACGGCTGCCTGCGCGGGCGGCTGGCTTGCGGGAACCAATGCTGCTCGAATTGCTTTAGGACTGGCTCCGTTAACATTACCCGTCACAACGATGATGGGAGCATTGTTTGACTTCATTAGTTCTGCGTCTCCCAAGCATTTCCAACCGATGCCACCGAACTTTGGCATCCTCCCAGAGATCCCCAAAAAAATTCGGAACAAGCAAGAGCGCTACGGGCAATATCGCGATCGCGCACTTGCAGATTTAGCTCAGTGGAGTGAACCGACAAAAAGTGAACCGACAGAAGCGGTGATTGCTAGCTAGGGGTTAGTAATGATGGGAGGATGGGGAATACCATCGGAACACACAATGTTCAACACATTGTTTTATCTGCTAAATACTCGCGCTTGTGAAGGCTGGGAAGTTGGTTCGCTCTGCTCCAACTGCTTTAACGAATTTAAGGCTAGAAATCCAAATCCGACCTTTGCAGCAATATCAAGAAGAGTATAGCAAGCAGATTCTGTCGGACTACTTATCACACCAAATCCAGTCCGGGCAAGCATCCAAACGACCGGATAAGCTGTCCAAATTACTAAATGAACCGTAAGTAACCGATAAAAAACTTTCTTCGATCGAGGATAGTGGGCTTCTGCTTGCTGGCGATATTGCTTTAGAAGTAAATACGCCAAACCGAGGTAAGCTCCACAACTGACTAAATACCAAATATTGCTCACAGGTTTTGCTGAAATCGTTGCCACAAATCCCGTCACAATCATATAAACATCCGCACCTACCATACTGGCAACAATCGGAATACTCGTGCTTCCGAGATAGCCAAGTAAAACGATCGTTAACGGAGTCGAAAATGCCCAGGTGAGATATCGAGTCAGATATTGCGGATTCCCATTTACAGTCGTATAGCCCTGCTTAAAAATCATCGCAAGGTACAGTGCCGCAGCGATCGCGCAAATAAAGAAATTCAAACTATAAATAATTAGCCAGCGCTGGTTTTTTGCGTGATCTGCCCCAAATCCAAAAAAAATCGATGCGAGCGTCATGCTGATACATCCAAGCCAAAGCCAAACTTGTGTCATAATTTTGCACTTACAGGGAAAGCCAATGCCGGAATTATGCGCGGATCTCCACAGTGCATTACTTCTATCTGTTGATAGAGTTTAACGCTTTGAACTGACTCGGGGCTGAAGTATCAACGATCTCCCATATGCTAAGCTTTGTAAAATTTTATAAATTACAGTAATGTAAATCATAATATAAGAGGCGAAATTCTCTGAATCTCGACAATAAAAAAGAGCTATCCCCTATCAAAAGCCCTTCATAAAGTCTGACTCGAAGAGGCGATCGCAATGGTTTTCTCACATGCTTTGAATGCTTTAACGGCATTTATGGCTGCAAATTTTCCAGGCTGGGGCTGCTGTCATTTCTCATTTGACGCAGATCAGCGGATTCTATATATCTATCCGAAAACTTCCCATCACCGAATCGCAGTGCTTCAAGATCGCGATCGCTTATCTCAACTTGATATTGGAGTTGAGCAGTTTGTGGTCGTCCATTTTGAGCATCCCAACACGACGATCTCAACGGTCAGTAACTCTATTTGAATTGAATCTGGTGTCGCGCTCCAGAAAGACGCTGACTAGCATTCACCTCGCGCATTCGACACAATCAGGCTCGTCTCACAGGTAAAAAATATAAAGCACTGGATCACTCCAGTGCTTCGTCGTTTTTGAAATGGATGATTTATATTTCAGGTCTTTATTACAAGGCAACCTAAATTTATCTTACAAATCATATTGATATGAAAATTCAACAATCTTTATATCTTTAAGCTTCTCTTTAGAATTCTGCGGCTCGAAGCAGTGTAGCCTATCAAACATTAACTAAGCCTGTCAAACATTAACTAATATGTCAATTTCAATGACGACTTTGCCATTTCGATGAAATCGTGCAAATCTTAAGAAAGTATTAAGACTCTTTAGATTCCTTAATATCCGAGTCCGCGACCTGTCTCTACGCATACTTGTTTCGCTCTCATTTACTCAAATATGACCTGGTAGCTGGAGTTTAATCCGGTCAAGCGCAGAATCTTAGATGCGATTGGTTCAAAACTTTAGGAGTCGATTATCTATGCAATTGCTTCCATCTCCTTCATCTCATCCCCTTCACTCAGAGCAATCCGATCGCAATCCCTCGATCGAGCGAGTCGTCATTTTGATTGATGCAGCAAGCTTGTTCTATGCGGCGAGTCATCTTGGCATTGAAATCGACTACACGAAGCTGCTTCAAACCCTAACTCACGGTAGACCGCTGATTCGAGCCTATTTCTACACAGGCATTGATCCGGCAAACAAAAAACAACAGAACTTCCTATTTTGGATGAGACATCACGGCTATCGAGTCGTGGCTAAAGAATTAATCCAACATTTAGACGGCACAAAGAAAGCAAATCTGCAAATTGAAATGGCAATCGATATGCTGAAATTAGCAAGCCATTGTGAAACGCTGATTGTTCTGAGTGGCAATGGAGAACTTGCCTATGCAGTTCGCAAAGCTACCGATTTTGGCGTGCAAATCGAGGTTGTCAGCTTACCCTCAATGCTGAATGATGAATTGAGAGATGTTGCCGATCGCTTTATTGACTTGACGAAATTACAAACCATGATTCAAAAAAGCGTGCCCCAAGCTGGATAATTCTGATGCGTCAAGTGAAAGCCGAGACTATTAATTTGCTTCCAACTCCTGATTATTCCTCAATCTACACCCCTGGAGCGATTCAGCCTCACGGCATTTTATTTGCCCTGCAATTACCTGAACTGACGATTCTCAAAGTAAGTCAAAACACAGATCTCTATTTTGAGACTCCAGCTAATGAGCTAATTGGACGATCGCTTGAGACAATTCTCACTCGATCGCAGATTGAGGACATTCAGCAAGGCTTCGCTGAAAATCTAGGCACACTCAATCCGATCAATCTCTCGATTCGGAATCAAGACTTTAAAGCGATCGTGCATCGTAGCGAAACAACCGCAATTCTTGAACTCGAATCGATTTACACCTCACCCTCAGATCCCCATACTCTCACACGCAAAGCCGTTGCAAAGCTGCAAAAAACCAGGACACTGGATGAACTATTACAGCAAGTCGTGGTTGAAGTGCATCAGCTAACGGGTCTCGATCGAGTGCATATCTACCAATTTGACGAACAGGGTGCAGGAGCGGTAGTTGCTGAGAAGACGCGAGAAGACTTACCGTCTTATCTCGGGTTGCACTTTCCTGCCTTTGACATTCCCAGCGAATCGCGAGAGCTATATCGCAACAGCTTAGTAAGATTTGTGCCCGATATCAATGCTGAGCCGATTCAAATCATTCCAAACGGACATGAGCTAGACCTTCGCGCTACAGTTCTCAGAAGTCTCGATCCTTGCTGTACCCGGTTTTATCAACACCTCAATTCCGCAGCACTCTTTGTCATTGCGTTGATCAAAGATCAGCAGTTGTGGGGTTTGATTTCCTGTCATCATCAAACCCCAAACTGGCTGAGCTATGACATCAGAAGTGCATGTGAGCTTTTGGGGAAATTTGTGTCTCTAGAACTGACGCATAAAGTTGATCACGAAGAATTTAACCATTGGATCAAGCTCAAATCCCTACAGTCAGAGCTAATCGAATCGATTTCTCAAACTCAAAATCTCCGAGATGCTCTCATTACTCCGGCTCCTCGATTGCTCGATTTGGTCAGCGCTCAGGGTGCAGCAATTTGCTTAGACAATGAGATGACGCTCGTCGGTGCGACTCCGACCGAATCGGAGATTTCACATCTGCTGACCTGGGTTGAGGATCATATTCGTGACAGTCTCTTTCACACCGATGCTTTGCCCAAGCTCTACCCCCCAGCCGAAGCATTCAAGCAGATTGCGAGTGGTGTACTGCTGCTGAGAATTTCTCAAGTTCAGACCTATTACGTGCTTTGGTTTCGCCCAGAAGTTCTACAGACGATCGAGTGGGCTGGCAATCCAACAGTTTCAATTGAAGTTGCTGAAAATGGCAGTCTGAGCGTTTCTCCACGATCGTCTTTTGAGAAATGGCAAGAAATTGTGCAATCGACTTCGCTGCCCTGGAAATCTTATGAGTTGAATAGTGTTTTAGAGTTGCGAAGTGCGATCGTTGGCATTGTGCTAAAAAAAGCAGATGAACTCGCAAGCCTTAACCTCGCTTTAGAGCAAAGTAATCGAGAGCTAGATTCCTTTGCTTTCGCAGCTTCGCATGATCTCAAAGAACCCTTACGCGGCATCTATAACAATTCAATTATTCTGCTTGAAGACTATGCAGACAGACTCGACCCCGAAGGGATTGAAGGCTTGCAGACTACGGTGCGCCTTTCTCAACGCATGGAAATGCTCGTCAATACTTTGCTGCGCTTTTCACAGTTGGGCAATGTGGAACTGCATCTCAAGCCAACGGATTTAAACGAAATCTTGGCTGAAACGATCGAGATGCTGCAAGCAAGCCGACCTGATATTCCATTCGATATTCGCATTCCGCGATCGCTGCCCACGATCGAGTGCGATCCGGTTCTGATCAACGAAGTGTTTAGCAATCTAGTCAGCAATGCTTTCAAATACAACACTCAAGACCATCCCTGGGCAGAAGTTGGCTATCTAACACAAGACGAACTGGCAACGCTTCATCCCCCCCGTCAAGAATCGACTCCATCTGTGTTCTACATTCGTGACAATGGCATCGGCATTCGATCGCATCATTGCGATCTGATTTTCAAACTGTTTAAGCGACTCCATGCTCAAGAAGACTTTAATGGCGGCACTGGGGCAGGATTAACGATCTCGAAGAAAATTGTTGAACGACATGGCGGACAGATTTGGGTTGAGTCCACCTATAGAGAAGGCTCTATTTTTTACTTTTCGCTTCATTAAGTTATAAGATATGTAACAAATATATTCAATCTTTAACATCCATGTCATCCCAATCGAATTGTCCATTGCTGGTCGTAGAAGATAGCAACGAAGATTTTAAGATGTTGCAGCGCCTGATGCGGCGGATGGAAGTGCAAAACCCAATTTATCGCTGCACAAGCGGAGATGACGCTTTAGAGTTTTTAGCTGACGCTCAAACTTCTGGCAATACGCCCAGACCTTCGGTGATTTTGCTCGATCTCAACTTACCGGGCATTGATGGGCGGAATGTTTTAGAACAGCTAAAACAAAATCAAGACTTAAAAGAAATTCCGATCGTCATTTTTACCACTTCTTCTAATCCTCAAGACATTACTTTTTGCTATCGTCAGGGTGCGAACGGATACTTGATTAAACCCATGGATGCTGACGAACTGAAAAAGACTGTGCAAGCATTTGTAGAGTTTTGGCTAGAATCAAACACGCCACCGAGTAAAGAGCGACCTTTTGTGGTTTGATGAATAAATAAGATTTCTTGATTTTTAATTTTCTTCATTCGCACCTATGGCAACTTGAAGCAGAACCAATGTCTCTGCTCTGCGCTCTATGTCGAACCAGCCAACCCTGCTGATTGTAGATGATTGCTCTGACGATCGGAGGATTTATCGCCGCTACTTAGCAAAAGATCCCCAACAGTCTTACATTATTTCTGAGGCAAAATCTGCTGAAGTTGGGCTATCGCTTTATCACGAAGCGCCCACGGATGTGATTTTGCTAGACTTTTGCCTGCCTGACATGAGCGGGTTAGAGTTTCTCGATCGCTTAATTGAGCAGAGCAAATTATTTCCGCTGCCTGTAATTATGCTAACTGGGCAAGGAGACGAAGCGATCGCCGTACAAGCGATGAAGCGAGGGGTACAAGATTATCTGATCAAAAGCAGCCTCAACTCGGACAGTTTGCAGCTTGCAGTTCGCAGTGTGCTAAAGCAGACGCTTTTGCAGACTCAACTCCACCGTACTTTAGAACGGCAGCGATTAATTGCAACGACTGCACTGCAAATTCGTCAATCCCTAGAAGTTGATCAAATTCTCCACACTGCGACCGTTCAACTCCAGGGACTTTTAAAATGCGATCGAGTTTTGGTCTATCAATTCGATAAGGATTTTAGCGGCAAAGTTGTGGCAGAGTCGGTCGCGTCAGGTTGGACATCCATCTTAGGCACGACCATTCAAGATACCTACTTTCAGCAGCATTCTGGTCAGATTTATTGTGAAGACGACCAATGTGCGATTTCCAGCGTTTCACAAGCAAACTTAAGCGCTTGTTATCGCAACCTACTCAGACAGTTTGAAGTGCAAGCTCATCTTGCTGTCCCGATCCTGCTCAATCCGACAGAAGACACTCCTTCAAAGCTATGGGGACTGCTGATTGCTCATCAATGCGCTTCAGAGCGAGACTGGCAAACGGACGAACTCAGACTCTTTCGAGAACTATCCGTACAATTAGCGATCGCGATTCAGCAAGCCGAACTGCTCTATCAGACCCAAACGGCATTAGAAAAGCAGCAAGAATTGAATGTTCTCAAATCTCAAATTATTTCGACAGTCTCGCACGAGTATCGCACTCCGCTGACTGCAATTCTGGCAGCCGCAACCACGCTCAAGCAGTTCCATACCCAATTTGATCATGCCAAGCGCGATCGCTTTCTCGGCATGATTGAGCAGAAAGCTCGACATCTATCGAGCTTAGTAGACGATATGCTGTTGTTACAAGAGCTAGAGCTAGACAGAGCGCAGTTCAAGCCGATTCTGCTCGACCCCCTGAGATTCTTTGCTGATTTGATCGAAGAACAGGAAACGCTTTGCTCTGACCAGTATCAATTTACTTACCGGATCACTGGCAATTCCAAAGGCTTTTGGGGCGATCGTGGATTGTTACGCCAGATTTTCAATACCCTCATGTCGAACGCAATCAAATATTCACCGGACGGGGGAGCGATCGAGGTGCATCTCAAATGTGAAGCGACACAGATTAGCTTTTCGATTCGAGATGAAGGGATTGGCATTCCTCTTGAAGACCAAGACACGCTTTTCCAATCCTTCAACCGTGCAAGGAATGTCGGAACGATTCCAGGCTCAGGATTGGGACTAGCGATCGCAAGGGCTTGCGTCGAGTTGCACAGTGGCAGTATTGCGGTGCAGAGCGAGGAGGGACAGGGCACAACTTTTACCGTTATCCTGCCTCAAACGACGACATCATCGACCTCTCATTCCGTTTAAGGTGGATACGGTCACTAATTTTGGTGGGAGTATTTAGGATCAACTCGCCGCTGCCATCGGCACATTGTAATGACGCGCTTCTGCCAATTCTCGAATCAACAATAATCTTGAGCCAAGGTAGCCATACAACGTATGGATTTCATCACCACTCAGCGAAATCTTCCGAGCGATTTGCTGTAACAGCAGCTTGATTAACATCGTATCTGAAAGACTTAACAGATCCAAAGGTGAAGTCTCTTCCACAATTGCCCAGGTTAGTCGCAGCGTTGAGGCGCAAATCAGCATAACTTCACTCCCTTAAATGTATTGAAATAGATGGCATCCCGTTTAATGGTTCAGCATCGGGCGCTTTAATTCTTTAGATTTAATTCATAATTTAATACTTTCTTTAGATTTGGTGAGACGAAGTTAATAAATTGAAACAATATGATGAAAGCTAATGTCTCACCTCAAGAAATATTAAGCGTTTCTAATAGAAGAAAGGGAATTCGCTACACTCCTAGAAGGCTTTAGATTTTCTTAAGAATTTTTTCATTACAGCTTGTCAATCGCGTTTCTAGCGCGATCGTGCGATTCATTTCTACCTCTTGGAGAACATTATGACCCTTGTTCCAGGTACTGCCGTCAAACTTCCCGATGGACGTGAAGGTGTGGTCATTCCTGCTTCGATTTGGTTTCGCGATCGTGTCCTCGTCAAAGTCAAAGGCGGTAGAAAATCTTGGTTCAAGGTGAATGATTGTGTTCCGACATTCTCTGTCGTGTAAAAATCATTTGCTCACTTCACCTTAAGCAAATGGAAGGGTTAGCTCTATATGTCTTCAAACCAGCTTATCCAACAGCAGGGATGGAATATTGCGCAAGAAAGTCATCTCGTCTCGCTCCAACCTCTATCACACCCTGCTAACGCTGTTGCATTAAAAACAAAGCGAATTTTAAATCAAGTCACATTACATCAGTTGAGAGTGTTTGAGACGGTTGCACGGTTTAGTAGTTTTACCCGTGCTGCAAGAGATCTAAATCTCACTCAGCCTACCGTTTCGATGCAGGTCAAGCAACTCACCGATACGATCGGCGTTCCTTTATTTGATCAGATTGGGAAGCGCATTTTTTTAACAGATGCGGGACGGGAACTCCTCGTCAGTTGTCAGGCAATTACTGCTGAATTGTCTCAGTTTGAAATGCGCATTGCTGACCTCAAAGGAATGCAGCAGGGACATTTGCGAATTGCTGCAATCTCTCCGATTAACACGCTTGTTTCTCGTTTACTCAATCCCTTCTGCGATCGCTATCCGGGGATCAATGTCTCTCTCGACATTATGAACAGCGAGCAGATTCTAAGGCGGCTTTCAGAGAATCGCGATGATCTGTATCTAACCTGTGAGCCGTTAAACAATCCAGGAGTTTGCAGTCAGCCCTTTGTGCAAAATCCTCTCGTTGTTGTGGCGCATCCTAGCCATCCGATGGCGGTTCAATCTCATCTCTCTATCGAGTGCTTGCGCGGCGAAGCGGTGATTATGCGCGAGATTGGGTCTGCGACTCGCCAATCAGTGCAGTCTGTTCTAGATCAGCACAAAGTATCGGTCAGAGTGCAATTTGAAGTCGGTAATAATGAAGCGATTAAGCAGATGGTCATGCTCGGAATGGGCATTTCAGTTCTGTCTCGTCACATGGTTGACGATGAAGTTGCAAACGGTCAGCTTGCGATCCTGAATGTCGAAGGGTTCCCAATTCATCGCAATTGGTATGTGATCTATGCTTCTGGGAAAAAACTCTCGATCGTTGCAAATACTTTTCTACAATTTCTAAGTCATTCCATTCATGACTCTGCGGCTCTCGCTGCTTAGGTTTTTCATTGGAATCGAGAGAGTAACTTCGATGCGAATCTCGATCGCGAAATCTATAGAAATCCAAACAGCTTGCACTGCAAATCATTGTTTCGTTGTATCCTAGGCGACTCCATCAAAGATTCGCAATGAAACCCGGTTATGGATAACTCGAGACTGTTCATCTTAGCCACAAAAAGCTTTCTCCTCAGTCTGGGCGCAACGCTTAGCATTGCTCATGCGTCTGTTGCAGAAATCGTCAATATTACGCTGCTGCATCTCAATGATATCTACGAAATTACGCCTGTAGAAGGAGGCAAGCGAGGGGGAATGGCCCGAGTCGCAACCCTCCGCCAACGCCTACTTGCCAAAAATCCGCGCACCTTTACGCTACTTGCAGGCGATGTCTTTAGCCCTTCCGCCTTAGGTACTGCAAAAATTAACGGAAAACGTCTAGCCGGACAGCAAATGGTCGCTGCGATGAATGCAGTGGGATTCGACTATGCAACCTTCGGAAATCATGAGTTTGATATTCCGAAAGAAGACTTTCTACAACGCTTAAACGAATCAAAATTCAAATGGTTTTCGACCAATGTAGATAACGAGATAGCACAAGCGTTTCCCAATGTAGAACGATCGTCCATGATCATTGTAAAAAGCGATCGCGGCAACACCGTCCGCATCGGATTAATTGGACTCACGATTGATAGCAATCCAGCAAGCTATGTTCGCTACCGTGACCCGATCGAAACTGCAAAAGCTCAAGTTGCCGCAATGCGTGGAAAAGTCGATGCAATCGTAGCACTCACTCATCTCAGCCTTGCAGAAGATCAACAGCTTGCGGCGGCTGTGCCAGAAATTGATCTCATCTTAGGCGGACACGAACACGAGAATATTCAGCAATGGCGATTTGTCCAACGCACGCATCGATCATCTCGCTGCTTTGATCAAGGGACTCCAATCTTCAAAGCAGATGCGAATGCTCGAACCGCTTATATTCATACACTCAGATACAACACGATCAGCCGTTGCCTGACGATCGAGTCTCAACTGCAACCGATTACGAATGCAATCCCTGATGATCCAAAGACTGCAAAAGTCGTAGAAGCATGGGTGCAAAAAGGATTCCAAGCATTTCGAGACAGTGGATTTGATCCCAGTCAAACTATTGCCACTACGACTGAGTATCTAGATGGGCTAGAAGAGAGTGTGCGTAATCGATCGACAAATTTGACTGAACTGATTGCAAACTCAATGCTGCGAGAAGTTGCAGAGGCAGAGGTCGCGATCTTTAACAGTGGCTCAGTTCGGATTGACGATCGCATTCCTCCGGGCGCTATCACACAATATGATGTGATTCGGATTTTACCGTTTGGGGGAAAAGTACTTCTCGTTGAAATGCCTGGAGAATTACTCAAACGAGTGTTGGATCAAGGTCGAGCAAATCGCGGCGCAGGAGGCTATTTGCAGACTGCCAATGTGCGGAATGACGAGAAACTAGGATGGGTGATCCAAGGGCGATCGCTCGATCCGACTCGGACTTACAAAGTTGCCATCAATGATTTTCTGGTCAGTGGCAAGGAGCAAAATTTGGATTTCTTATTGCTTCAAGCTCCTGGAGTGAAGCTAATTGCAGAAAAGCGAGATATTCGATTTGCTGTCATTCAGGAGATGCAAGCAATGAACTAATCACAGTTGAGGCTCATAAATCTAGAGGTGCGCCATCTTGGAAGACGAGCAGTTCCCCAGACTCGATCGTTCTCCAAGCTTCATTATCCGTGAGTGAAGTCGTCGCAATCACAGCCACTCGATCGCTTGGGGTTGTTAGCTCTTGAAAATCTACAGTAATATCTTCATCAATCAAATGCGCTGCTGCAAAGGGAGCTTGGCGCACAATGTAGCAGAGCTTTGTTGAGCAATGAGCAAAAAAATGCTCCCCATCAGACAGCAAATAGTTAAAAGTCCCATGCTGAGCGATCGTTTGCGTGATCGATTGCAAGACTGGATACAGTGCCGCGATCTCAGGTTTACGATCGGGAAACTGCTGTCGAATATGATTGAGAATCAAACAAAACGCTTGCTCACTATCCGTCTGTCCCACCGGACGATAGAACCCAGTGTGATCAGATGCCAAAGTATGTAAGTCGCCATTGTGAGCAAATACCCAGTAGCGTCCCCACAATTCGCGGCGAAAAGGATGCGTATTTTCTAGCCCAATCGCCCCGACCGTTGCTTTGCGAATATGGGCAATCACATTCATTGACTGAATCGGATATTGCCGAATAAAAGCAGCGATCGCAGAAGAAGTAGACGGCTTATCATCAAGAAAAACTCGGCATCCCAGCCCTTCAAAGAACGCAATACCCCACCCATCTTTGTGGTCATCCGTTTTCCCTCCACGCGCACAAAAGCCCTCAAATGAGAAGCAAATATCGGTGGGTACATTACAGTTCATCCCCAACAACTGACACATGATTGACCGCCTGTTCTTGCAAGCTCATCACCCAGATTGTAATGTGCAATCGCCAGCCTTGCCTATGCTGTTATTGCTGCCGCTCCATTTGCCAACTGAGGAGAATCACAGGAATCAACCCGACAAGCACAATCGCTAAAGCAGATCCAGATGCCTCAGCCAGCCGCTCATCCGATGCAAGATTGAAGACGTGAACCGCTAACGTATCGAAGTTAAACGGACGGATGATCAATGTTGCAGACAATTCTTTCATCACATCGACAAAAACTAGAATTGCAGCAGCCAGAACGCCCTTCCACAGCAGCGGTACATGTACGCGAAACAAAGTATTTGTCGCGCCAAACCCTAGACTGCGCGAAGCATCATCCAGACTCGGTTTAATATTCGTCAGACTTGCATCAATGCTACTAAACGACAAAGCAAGAAATCGAACCAGGTAAGCAAAAATCAGCGCAAAAATCGTTCCACTCAGCAATAACCCAGTCGAAATATTGAACGTCGATCGCATCCAGCTATCGATCGCATTATCAAACAATCCTAACGGAACTAAAATCCCGACCGCAATCACTGAACCGGGCACAGCATAACCCATCGAAGCAACAGAAGTCGCACCACGCATGATCCGCGATCGATTCAATCGCAAGCCATACGCCAAAATCATGCCAATCCCGATCGCAACAAGTGCAGCAATGCCTGACACAGTTAAGCTATTGGTTGCAAAGTTCCAAAATCTCTGATCAAAAGTCTCTTGCCAATTTTCCATCGCCATATTCAGCAGCACCCCTGCCGGAACAAAAAAGCCCAGCATTAACGGCACAACGCAGAGCATCAAAGCCGCGATCGATCGCAGTCCCCGAAGCTGATATTTCTGCACTGGAGACGAACTCGCTGACTGATAGTACTGAACTCGTCCTCTCGAAAGCTTCTCCAGCCAAATCAAAGCAAGAATGAATATCATCAAAAATGCTGCAAGTTGAGTCGCGGCAAGCCGTTCACCCATCCCAAACCAAGTTCGATAGATCCCGGTCGTAAAAGTACTCACCTCAAAGAATTGCACCGTTGCATAGTCATTTAAAGTTTCCATCAAAGCTAATGACAAGCCAGCGACGATCGCAGGACGTGCCAAAGGCAAAGCAACTTTTCTAAAACTCTGCCAGGGACTACAACCCAAACTTCGACTCGCTTCTAAAGTACAGACCGACTGAGATAAAAACGCCGATCGCGCAAGCAAATAGACGTAAGGGTAAAGCACCAAAATCAGCATGACTGACGCACCCCAAAGCGATCGCACATTGGGAAACCAGTACTCTTTTGCCGCTTTCCAACCAAACCACGATCGCAGTGCCATCTGCACCGGACCAAAGTAATCGAGCAAATCAGTATAGGTGTACGCCAAAATATAAGCAGGGGCAGCTAGCGGCAACAATAATGCCCACGTTAAGATTCGGCTGCCAGGGAATCGACACAGGGTAACGAGCCAAGCTGTGCCCGTGCCAATAATAGTCACCCCCAAAGCGACCCAAATCATTAACCAAAGAGAATTCGTGATGTAAGTCGTAAGAACAGTACTGGCTAAATGTTGCCAAACGGATCTCGCATCGGCAAACAGTCCGCTCAACACTGCAACGATGGGCAATGCGATGAGAATTGCGATCGCGATCACGACGATCGTCCAGGCACTCAATCCAGCACGCTGAGTCTCTTTTGCTTGCGAAATCTGCATAGGTTCTCAAGAAATCTTGTAAAACTACTTTACTATGGCTCCAAAATTGTTGATGATAAATCTCAATAAGTTTGCAGCTATAAGAACTCTAATGGTTGATTCGATTATTTTGCAATTAGACCAGGTTTCCAAGCGATTTTCTGCCACACCTATTGTAGATGCGGTTTCGCTCAAACTTCGACAGGGGGAATTGTTGAGCCTACTCGGAGCTTCAGGCTGTGGCAAAACAACCTTGTTGAGATTAATTGCAGGATTTGAGCGTCCCCAATCGGGCACGATCGAATTATCCGGTCAACAAGTTGCAGGTGCGAATCATTGGCAGCCTCCTGAGCAGCGAGACATTGGCATGGTGTTTCAAGACTATGCGCTGTTTCCGCACTTAACTGTGGCAGAAAATATCGGGTTTGGCTTGAAAAAATCTCGACGCAAGAGATCAGGCTATCCTGCTCAGAAAGCAAAAGAAATGGTGACTCATGCGATCGCTCAAGTCGGGTTATTGGGGTTAGAAAAACGCTATCCGCACGAACTTTCCGGCGGACAGCAGCAGCGCGTTGCACTAGCACGGGCTTTAGCACCTCAGCCGACTTTGCTATTGCTCGATGAGCCTTTGAGTAATTTGGATGTGCAGGTGAGATCGCATCTGCGCCAAGAGATTCGCAATATTCTCAAATCGACTGGGACAACGGCGATCTTTGTCACCCATGACCAAGAAGAAGCTCTGTCAATCTCCGATCGCGTTGCTGTGATGAATCAAGGCAAATTAGAGCAGTTAGACACACCTGAGAGACTCTATGACCACCCTGCGACCAGATTTGTCGCGGAATTTGTCACGCAGGGTAATTTCTTACCTGCAACATTTAGCGAGGCAGGATGGAAAACCGCGATCGGAACGCTAAATGTTGAAGACTCCGGACAGTTTGCGCATCAGGCGGATCTGATGATTCGGCAGCAAGATATTAAGTTAGAGCCAGATGCAACCGGATCGATTGTGATTGTCGATCGGCAATTTTTAGGGCGAGATCATCGATATTGCATTCAAACGAGTTCGGGCACGCGCCTGCAAGTTCTGAGCTTGATGAAGCCTACTTTAGAAATTGGAACACGCGTGCGAGTGAAAGTTAATTTATCGGCAGTTCGCGTCTTTGAACCTCGCTAGGCTCTACCGAATTGGAATGAACGGAAAGACCCTTCTGATCAATCTGCGTAAGCGCAACAGCCCGATCGTTCTTCTTAGTTGGGGCGAAACCTGATCGCGAGGATTTTCAGGGGGTCTTCGCTGGAGTTGGGCTTGCAGGTCAGCATATTCAGCAGCCGTGAGCGGTTTGTTATCAATTGGCGATCGAGCTTCTGTAATAATCTCAGTGCGCGCGACTTCTTCTGGTAAATCCTCTGGAGGGGGAAGTGCCGTTGCAGGCAGCGCAGTCGTAAGCACAAAGACTGTGACTAATTTCCAATTCATAGCCGATAAAACGTGAGTGCAGTATTGCCATAGCGTTTTTGACGAACGATCGAGAAGCCTGAATCGGGTAACTCATAATCAGGGCGATGCTCAACCGCCAGTTCGCCTTGAGGAGCCAATAAACTAAATTGCTCGATCGCGCTTAAGACCGGAACATATAAATCGCTAGCATAGGGCGGATCAAAGTAAATTCGATCGAACTGCTGTCCGTCTAAGCGATGCAATTGTTTGACTACATTCCCGCGTAACACTTGAAAAGACTGATCGGGTTGAGCAACTTGCTTCCAGTTTTGAGCAATCACCGCACAAGCTTTTGGAGATTGCTCAATCCCAACCACGATCGAGGCTCCACGACACAGCGCTTCTGCTCCCATCGAACCGCTCCCCGCACAGAGATCGAGCCAGCGACACTGCTCGATCGTCCCTTGCCAGATGTTAAACACAGCCTCTCTGACTTTTGCCAAAGTTGGACGAGTGTCCTGCCCTGCAAGCGTTTTGAGCGATCGATTTCCGTAAATTCGCAAACTCATACCTTCATTAGCTGTTGTTGATTGACTCGCTCAACAAAGTTTGAGAGAAGCTGCAATCCAGCCGTTGAGGATTTTTCTGGATGGAACTGCACTGCCATCAAATTATCTCGGGCAATGGCGGCAGTGATCGTCTGGGTTCCATGGGTAATTGTTGCAGCACGAATCGTGGAATCCGTTGGCTCAACATAGTAAGAATGGACAAAATACACCCAAGGCTTTTCGCCCAACTTCTGCCAAAGCGAACAATCAAGCTGTGCAAAATCCAACTGATTCCAACCCATATGCGGAATTGTAATCTCTGGTTCCGGCTGAATTTTTTTCACAATTCCTGGAACAATTCCCAATCCTGATTCCTTCCCTTCCTCACTCGATTCAAACAAAATTTGTAAGCCGAGACAGATCCCTAAAAACGGTTTACCACTATCGATCGCATCTTTGATCGGTTGCACGAGATCGCGCGATCGTAAATGCTGCATTGCTGGATCGAATGCCCCAACTCCCGGCAGCACGACTGCATCTGCCTGCTCAATCTCCTTTGCAGAGTCGGTAACGATCGTGGTTGCACCTGCATTATCTAGCCCTTTACAAGCTGAATGTAGATTCCCCATGTCGTAATCAATGACCGCGATCGTGGGCATTTCTGATTCCTCCACTCTAATATTTAGATTCTAGTAGCAATGTGGAAAGATGAAAATTCTCCTGACTTCGTTCTCAACCTGGCTGGATCATCAGACATCAAATTCATCCGATGATTTGCTCGACGCGATCGCGTACCGTCAAGATTGCCATTTCGTCCGCAGCATTCCGGTTGATTTTGAACTTGCGCCAAAAGTCACGATCAAGAAGATTCAAGAGATTCAACCTGATGCAATCATCTGCTGCGGCATGGCAGAGTCCAGAGAACTGCTCTCCATCGAATCCAATGGCAGGTTTCAAAGTGAAATTCTACGGTCAGCTTTCGCTGTGCCGGGAGCAACGCGCTTGGCTCTAGAATCATTGCTCGAAGGAACCACGACAAGCGAGATTAGCCATGACGCAGGAAATTATGTTTGTAACTATCTCTACTATTGCGTTTTGAAATATTTAGAGCGCCATCAACTCACTCAACCTTGCGTCTTCATTCATGTTCCTGTTTTGACTCCAGACAATCTTGATGCGATTGTTGCAGATTTTCTCATGATTCTCGATCGCATCACTCATGCGTTGCCAACCAGCTTTCCAAATCAGCCAACCCCGTAAAATCGAGCAGCGCTTCACTGAGATCTTCAAGAACTGGTAGGGGAAGAGTAGACAGACGTGATCGCATTTCAGCAGAGAGGTCCTGTCTCAGTCTGCGATTTAAAAGACGAATGACTAATGCGATCGCCTCTTGCTCCCGTCCTTCTTCCCGTCCTTCTTCCCGTCCTTCTTCCCGTCCTTCTTCCCGTCCTTCTTCCCGTCCTTCTTCTCGTCCTCGCTCCCGTCCTTCCCTCATTGCGTCCTGTCGCGCTGTCATTTCTATGGCATACCAATCCCGGTAAGCCTTCAAGCTGGCTTGATATCCTAGCTGCTCATCTCGGGAGAAATTCGCAATCTCCGTCACCTCGAACAGTTCTTCAAACACCTCTTCTTGTAACGGTAGCGGCGGTGCATCTAATCGAGCCAAATTTCGGAATAAAAACAACCACTTATCAAAGTGGGTTTCTAACTGCTCTAGCGTTTTCTGAAACTTCGGCAATTCGATGTAAATAAACTTGAATTTTTCGTAGAACACGCGGCAGTGCTGATCCTTCAGTTCAACAACATGCACAAACGTCTCTTCATGTTTGTGATCATCAAAGACAAAATCTAAGACTCCGACCGTGTAGACCGAGGTCAGTTCATAGTTCCATTCGCCTTTCTCAGCCTGTTGTTGAATGGGAAAACTCGCATAGTAAACACTGCGATCTTTGAAGAAGTTCTGCTTTGCCTTTTGAATTTCTACAATGAAGCGATCGCCATTTTGAGCTTCACAGTAAATGTCGAAAATCGCTTTACGATCGATGATTGTGTTGCCTAGATTCTCAGAATTTTTGAAGGTCACATCCCGAATTTGATGGTAATCAGGCAGCACCGTATTGAGAAAATCAATCAGCAGATTCTTATTTGGTTCTGTGCCGAAGACGCGCTTAAAGCCAAAGTCGGTGAGCAAGCTGACATATCGATCTGGCTGAGAAAATACCATAGGACAGGAAGGCGATTCGGTAGCTTCATTATAGAAGCGATCCGTTTCCTCAATGCTCCGGTACGCAGTGCGATAATTCTAAATTCCGCACAATCTTACTCAGAGTCATCCATAATAATGAATCGTTCAAAGATTGCCTATTTCTCATGCCTACCTGGTTAACTGCTGGCGGATTTGTAATGATTCCGCTGCTACTGTTTTCGATTCTGGCAGTAGCCCTCATTTTAGAGCGATCGCTGTTCTGGGTAAAAATCTCCCAACGCCAGCAGCAAGTCGCAAAAGAAGCACTCAGCGTTTATAAACGCAACCCGCTTGCAGCATTTCAAATGTTAGAAAAAAATGCGGATCTTCCAATTGCTCGAATTTTTCTCGCTGCATTAGAGTTAGAGCAAGCCACACCTGATGAATTTCGGCTTGCACTTGAAAGCGCTGGTCTCGCAGAAATCCCACTGCTAAAACGCTTTAATACTGTCTTTGATACGATCGTTGGACTTTCTCCTCTGCTCGGACTGCTCGGAACTATCACAGGTTTAATTACTTCCTTCTCTTCGCTCGGAATCGGTGATGTTGCTGGCACAAATACTAGAGGAGTCACTGGCGGGATTAGTGAAGCGCTCATTTCGACCGCATCTGGCTTAGTCGTTGCCATCTTTACTCTATTTTTTACCAATCTATTTCGAGGACTTTACACTCGACAGCTTGCACTAATTCAAGAATATGGTGGGCAATTAGAATTGCTGTACCGTCGTCGTCATACTCTGTGAGATCCACGAATGCGCCTCCCCGAAGACCCAGATC
>JALOOO010000278.1 GCA_025454375.1 Leptolyngbya sp. Prado105
ATCCGGCAATTTTTTATAGATTTTTCTAATGGCTTCACAACCTTAAAGTCGATGTATCAGAATATGCAGAGGCTTTGCATTGGGTTCAATTCCAACACCTAAAAAATTGTGGTTTAAATTAGAAGAAAAGTGCTATTCTAAAAAAGCGCTGAAATGCGCGGGCATAGTTTAGTGGTAAAACACCTGCCTTCCAAGCAGGATATCCGGGTTCGATTCCCGGTGCCCGCTTTCTAAAAGATCAAAAATCTATCGGCTACGCTGCCTGCGAACTCGCTGAAGGGACTGCAAAATTGAGCCGATCGCTAAGATATACAGTTTCTTTAAGGGGTTAGACGACTCGCACGAGGTTGAGAACCCCGTGCAGGAAAATCTAGTTTCGCTGATTGTCCTCCATGACAAACCCAGCCCCACTACCCGGAACGCGCCAATCTTCATTCTCTCCACCCACAATCACACGATCGAGCGTGACAAAATCCTTGCTGAGTTGGCGTAGAGAATTGGCTAAAATATCCAGCGCGATCGCATCACTGGTTCCGAGATCAAACCAGCAGCGTCCCCAATTTCCTTCGTATTCAAAGTCGCTCATGTTGTGCATGACTGCCATCATGCTGTCATCGGCAGTACTTTCGTCGTAGGGCATATAGCTAATTTCTAGCCCGACATCCTGCACCTGTAAATTTTCCGCATTAAAGCCACCCAGTTTTCCTAGGAAAAACCAGGAGCTAAACGTCTCCTCAACATACTGTTTCTCCATCTCAGAAGGGACAGTATTAAACTCAATCCAGATCCAGACGTTAAACGGATCAAATTCTCGAAACTCAACGCGCATAAATTTAGAATTCAGGCAGGGTAAAAAGTTGAACTGCCTGAATGCCAAAATTTATTCTAGCGTCCGCTCAGTCGTTGTTGAACTCGGTTGAATTCTCGCTGCATCTGCTTACTTGTTGCCGTGGGAAGCTGATCTTTCTTACTCAGCGCTTTTTGAAACAGCGGCACACTTTCATTGAGGCGATCCTGTCTCACCAGAATTTGCGCCTTGAGGTAGCTCAATTCAGGATTGTCAGGAGCGGCTGAAAGCGCTCGATTGACTGCCTCTTCTGCTTTACCAAATTGCTTGAGGTCGCGATAGCCAACCGCCAAACCGCGATCGGCAACATAACGCGGTTGAGCAGCTTGTTCGAGTCGAGCGATCGCGTCTTTTGGACTCGATAACGGCAAGTTCAAATTGGTTGCCAAGGTCAAATCAATCATGCCTTTGACCAGATTTAACTCTGGATCTTTTGCATCGATTTTTTCTGCTGCATCTAGATAGCGAAATGCTTGCTGAAGGCTACCCAAAATCTTTGGCACTCCATTGACCGTTCCTTCTGTTGCTGCGATATAGCCCCCTTCTAAAATTGTGCCTGCTGCCATGTAGAGATTGCCGCGCAGTGGGTCAGATTTGCTCAATTGTTGAGCGACAGCACGGGTTTGATCAGCATTGGCTTTGAAGTCGCTCAGCAAGGCTTGTTTGCGTCCTGCATCGGATTCACCTTGATAGTTCATATACGAGATCATCGCTTTCATCGCAAATGCTAATGGTTCATTCGCATCTGCCTGACCCAAGATTTTTTGCGCTTCGGTGTAATTGCCTTTCTCAAACATCGCCCGAAACGCCGATTCTGTTCGATCGCTAATGGCGCGGGGATTTGTTGTCCTGAACGGATCTTTCGCCAGCGACGGATTCGCCAACATTCCGACTAATAATGCTGCCGCACTCAGACTGCGAGCCAGCCCACCCGATACCCACTTCACCATATGTTTTTTCTCGCTCAATCAGATATGAAAAGACGATTTTATGCGATCACAAGTTCCGCTTTACGGTCTATTTGCCACAATAGAGACATTCCATCCGGAAAGCCCAGAACTTGGGTAGACTAGGCGGAGACTTCTTGCCCCTTCGATTTCTCAATCCATGCTTTATCTGCGCGACCTGTCCTATCATCCCACTGCAACCCCAGAGCCGATTTTGAAATCAATCAATCTCGAAGTTGCGCCAAAGCAATTGAGTTTGGTTGTTGGACCGAGTGGATCGGGAAAAAGTACGCTCTTAGAAATTTTGGCAGGACTCGCAGAGCATACGAGTGGAGAAATTTTCTGGCGTGAGCAGGAATTAAATTTCTTAAATATGCAGCAACTCTGCGGATTGGTATTTCAGTTTCCGGAGCGGCATTTTTGCGGGGGGACGATTTTAGAAGAATTGCGCCTCGGACATCCTGAGTTAAGTTCCGATCGCATTCACGAAGCTCTGCAAGAAGTGAGTCTCGATCATCTCCCGCTGTCTATGGCTCCTCATGCCCTCAGCGGTGGACAACAGCGACGACTCGCATTAGCGGTGCAACTGATTCGCCAGCCGAGTATTTTGCTCTTAGATGAACCGACTGCTGGACTCGATTGGTCAATTCGGCGACAGTTAGTGAGATTATTAGCAAAGCTAAAAACGCATTGGAGTTTGCTTGTGGTGTCGCATGACGCGGGCGATATGTTAGAGATCGCCGATCGCTGTTGGACTTTGAAGCACGGAGAACTGAAAGAAGTGTCTCCCGAAGAGTTAGTGCCGCGAAAATTGGAGCAAGTTGGATGCTAGCTGAACCTTTGCCAGAACTCGATGATCTTTGGCAATCGACAATGAACTGGTGTCCGAGTGAGACGGTGCGATCGCGCTTTCAGACCTTTTATGAATTGATTCTCCAAGGCAATCAGCAACACAATCTCACGCGCATTACTGAGCCTACTGATTTTTGGGAGAAGCATCTCTGGGATTCATTGCGAGGCGTTTTCCCGAAAGTGACGCAATCAAATCTCAGCGCGATCGATATTGGGACAGGTGCAGGATTTCCTGGCATTCCCATGGCGATTGCTCGTCCGGATTGGGAGATTACTCTACTCGATTCGACGCGCAAGAAGGTCAAGTTTCTACAAGATACGACGAAAGCTTTGAGCTTATCGAATGTGCGATCGATTGTCGATCGAGTCGAACAAGTCGGACGCGCGAAAGGACATCGAGAAATTTACAATTTGGCGACGATTCGAGCCGTTGCGAGTGCTTCTGTCTGTGCAGAGTATGCTTTACCCTTGTTAAAGATGGGTGGACTCGCTGTGCTCTATCGCGGACAATGGACAGACGATGAAGCAACTGCGCTCGAACAAGCCGTTACACAACTTGGCGGAAAAGTAGAAGACTGCGATCGCTTTGAAACGCCTTTAACTCACGGAATCCGGCATTGTTTGTATCTTCGCAAAATCGAACCGACTCCAATCGAGTTTCCAAGAGCGATCGGCATTCCAACTCAAGCCCCGCTTTAACGTAGTCTTTAGAATTTCAGAAATCTGAGAACTAACGTCAGCGCACTCTTGCAAGGGATTGCCCTCAAATAGGCGGTAAAAGAAAAGTCCGATCCATCGAGCGCAAACTCTTCTAGAATGCAATCGCTAGAGCTTTCGATCGCGCGCTCAAACAGTGAGCAAAATGTTACAGTTAACTTCTCTGTAAACCTTGCTCAAACTTGTGGATCTCTTTGAACATCGATTACTCAATCATCCCGAAGCTCCCCTCGCTGCCCGAATGCGTCCAAGAACGATCGACGAATTTGTGGGACAAAGCGCGATCGTGGGTCAAGGGCGATTGCTGCGTCGTGCCATTCAAGCCGATCAACTGTCGTCATTAATTTTGTATGGTCCGCCGGGAACGGGGAAGACAACTTTAGCTCAAATTATTGCCAATACAACACAAGCTCATTTTATTGCGATTAATGCTGTTCTAGCAGGCATCAAAGACATTCGAGATGCGATCTCCCAAGCTCAAGATCGACGCAAACTCTACAATCAGCGCACAATTTTATTTGTAGATGAAGTGCATCGGTTTAATAAATCTCAGCAAGATGCACTCCTCCCCTGGGTCGAAAATGGCACGGTGATTTTAATCGGCGCAACGACTGAAAATCCTTACTTTGAAGTGAATAAAGCACTCGTCAGTCGATCGCGGCTTTTTCAACTCAAACCCCTGAATTCAGAGGATTTGAAGCAGGTGATTGAGCAAGCGTTGCAGGATTCGGAACGAGGCTATGGAACATTAAAGATTCAAATTGATTCAGACGCGATCGAACATTTAGTCAATGTAGCAAATGGCGATGCTCGATCGCTACTAAATGCTTTAGAACTAGCTGTTGAAACGACTCCACCCGATGAAGGTCAGATTCATCTTACGATCGCGATTGCAGAAGAATCGATTCAACAGCGTGCAGTTTTATACGACAAAGAAGGGGATGCTCATTTCGATACAATTAGCGCCTTTATTAAAAGCTTGCGCGGCTCTGATCCCGATGCTGCATTGTACTGGCTAGCTCGCATGGTTTATGCCGGAGAAGATCCGCGTTTCATCTTTCGTCGCATGTTGATTTTAGCAGGCGAGGATGTTGGACTCGCTGATCCGAGTGCAGTCGTGGTTGTCAATGCCTGTGCTGAAGCTTTCGATCGAGTTGGAATGCCAGAAGGACGCTATCCCTTAGCTCAAGCTGCTTTATATCTTGCAAATGCCCCAAAATCAAATAGTGTGATGGGCTTTTTTGATGCGTTAGCAGCAGTCGAGCGAGAACGCGAGTCAGAAGTCCCCCTGCATTTACGAGATGCAAATCGTGATAAAGAGGGCTTCGGTCATGGGGCTGGCTATCTCTATCCTCACTCATATCGAGAGCATTGGGTCGCTCAACAATATTTACCAGCCAGCTTACAAGGTCAAGTCTTCTACCAACCTTCAGATCAAGGATTTGAAGCAACAATTCGAGAAAAAGTAGTGCGCGATCGCGAAGCACAGTTAGCCGCTTTAGTTGAAGGCATGGATATATCTGAAAGACTGACCCTCAGCCCAGCAAATTCAAGTTTAGATCGATGGTTAGCTCGATCGCTGAGCCAAGTTGGAGAAAGATTGGGAGAAATTCGCGATCGCATCTTTACTTTAGCAAATCCTCAACGCCATCATTTAATTCTCGATCTCAATGCAGGCAGCGGTTTACTAACCTGGGAAGCAGTTCGCCAAGTTCCGGAAGGTGGTGTATATAGCTATGTGCAGACTGAGAAAGAATTGGCTGCTTTGCGCGAACAAAGCCAATCGCTACCAGAACTATCGCGCCCGATATTCGTGCAAGAATTACCTGAGATCAAGTTCGATCGCATCATTGGACGCAATGCCATCTATGCAGAATCTGACAAGGTGAGTGCGATCGCAGCTTTAGCAGAATTACTAGCAGGTCAAATGGTTCTAGCAGAATCAATTCCCAGTGTGGCACAACGCTTGTATCAACTTGCTGATCCAATGTGGGTCAAGCCAAAATTATACGATCGCTGGCAAGCAGCAGAGGAAGCGATTTATCAAAATTCTGACGATCCAAAGCTCAATTGGACGGTTGAAGAATTGCGATCGTACTTTGAGCAAGCTGGATTTGAGGTTGAAATGCAGATAGAGCAGAGTCAGACTGAGGTTTACCTATCGAGCAAAATGTTCGATCGATGGTTTGCCCCAGATTCAACTTACACAACTCATTTAGCAAAACGCTTAAAATCCTCAGAAGTCTCACAAATTCAGCAACTTTTCTCGACTCGCTTGCTCAATCAAACGGTGAATTGGCGCAGTAGTACTTTGTGGCTGCAAATTAGAAAGCCAACCTCCAGTTGATCGAATTCATAATCCCAATGCACCGGAACAGCTTAGTTTGATCAGTTGGTTGCAAAAGTCACTAGTGTCCGGTGATTGCGACCGTTAGACATGGGCTGACCCTAGCGCGATCGTGATTGACGGGCATCGATTATTTGACAACACCCCAGACATCCGCAGATTGAGCCGCTGAGAGCGCAGGACTCGATCGCCCCTGCGCCGATCGCTGCAAGGCATCTGGAAAAGTCTCATGATAGGCTGCCCGCAACTGAGCATTGACCACCATTGTTTTTACGTCATACATCTGGGTCGCCACCTTGGGATAACACCCGATCGCAATAATCAGCCCCAGAAAACAAACCGCAATAAAAGTCTCCCGGAGATTGGCATCCTTAAACTCTGCTTCTTCTGGCAAAACACAGTCTGTGCCAAAACAGTTCGCCTCCTGGTTGCCCTGAGCCTTCAAATCTAGATCATTCAGGTCACAGGCAGGCATTAGGTCACACATTTGATCAGCGCTGGCTCCATGAAACACCTGCCGCACCATCGACAGCAGGTAAATCGGTGTCAGAATCAACCCCACTGCCGCCAGAAAAATGGTCACAAAGCGAAAGGTCGAACCATAGATATCCGTTGTCGCCAAGCCGACAAAAACCTCCAGTTCTCCGGCAAACCCACTCATCCCAGGCAAAGCCAAGGATGCCATTGTTCCCATGGTGAACAGAGCAAACACCGTGGGCATCGCCTGCCCCAACCCACCCAACTGATTCATCATCATCGTGCG
>JALOOO010000279.1 GCA_025454375.1 Leptolyngbya sp. Prado105
GAGTTTTGACTAAATTCGGTTTTCCGCTATCTACAGTGGTTTGCAAATTCTACAAGACTCCACAGATGGCGCAATTTTTGAATTAGTCAAAACTCCAGTATTTTGGAATTTGGATTATGCGACTTCGGATTCTTCTTCGTCCCGGCTAAACCAAAGCAGTCGAATTGCCAAAATTAGAAAGCCGATCGCGGCAATGATTTTTGTCCATTTTGTGGGGAGAAGCTGAGCCGTTCCTTCTCCCAAAATTACACCAATAAAACTGGCTAACACTAACGCCGCAACCGTTCCGAGAAAGATTGCCTTTGGCGAGTTATTACAGTTGCTGCTGAGTGCGATCGCAGCAAGCTGACTCTTATCTCCCAACTCTGCCAAAAAGACCGTGACAAAACTAATGCCCATTAATCGCCAGTCCATTGCGTTACATCCTCACGACATCTAAAACTAAGAGCGCAGCTACGAGAAGTAAGATTCCACCTGTCGCCTTTTCTAAGGTTTTTGGAGAGATGTTTTGACAGAGCCAGCGTCCGACTAGAACTCCGACTAAGCTGGTTGCGACTAGTGCTGTCGCGGCTCCTGCAAAGACAACCCAGGGCTGATGGGACTGAGCGCTCATCAGCAAAGTTGCAACTTGGGTTTTATCACCCAATTCGGCTAGGAAAATGGTGATGAAAGTGGAGCCGAAAACCGCGGGAAAATTTGACTTCGGGCTGGGCTGAGTCTTTTCAAGCACGATCAGGTCTTGAGTATCAGCGGTTGGGAGTTCGGTGGAAGACATGAAATTTTTTCATTTTCTTTTCATTATCTAGCACTATACCCGCAAATGCTCGCTTTTGCTAGATGCCAATTTCCCGCTCAAATTTTAATGACTCCAGACTGCGATCGCCATAAACCGCTTCGATCTGTTCACGACAGCACTCGATTGCAAAATCATTGAGTTCATCTGGTTCAATGCCAAACATGGCGTGAAACGTTTCAGGAGTGACCCGACAAAAGCTCGGTCGAGTTTCGTAGATTTCACATTCGCGAGTCGTCTGATTGAAATTGATGCACCACCCGTCTTCCCCGACCATGCTGAGATAAAGATGAAGTTGTTCGGGGTTGAGGTAGTCTTCGAGTTCGGGTCGATCGCTCGGATCGAGGTTGCAGCAAGCCCCGCAATATTTTACGCACCGCCAAGTTGCCATGATTTCGATTCAAAAAAGAACCTCTCTATCATCTCGCTTTAAATTAGGTATTGCAACTTTCGAGAACTTGTGGTTATACTAGATGAGTTAGAAAGAAAGCGACGCGGGGTAGAGCAGTCTGGTAGCTCGTCGGGCTCATAACCCGAAGGTCCATGGTTCAAATCCATGCCCCGCCACCAAATTTAGAGCGGTAGATTTAAGGTTGAATCTACCGCTCTAATCTTTTTAAACTGTGCTTTTCGAGGCAAGCTGACCGAGATCTGGTATAAGTAGCGATCGCAGTCTCTGAAATTTATTGTGCGATCGTTCTTTGCGGGTCTGTTGGCGATTTTGATCCTGGTTGTTCCGGTACTACCCGCGCAGGCGGCACAGTTAGAGCGGATTCCATTGACTTTGGAAGTCTTACAAGAGCGGTTGCGCGCGCCCATTCCCAGCGAAGGGACGAGAATGGTCGATCTCAGACGCATGACGATCGATTTGCGTCCCGAAAATGCGGTCTTCCGCGATCAGTTTTATCGCCTAGTGCGGGCACAACTGCAAAAGCCAGGAGTTCCCCTGGGTTTGGATTTGAGCAATTCATTGATCGAGGGGGACTTTACGACGAGCAAACTTGGATTGCGTGCGCCGATCTATGACGGAGAAGCTTTATCAAAACTGTTTACGTCAGCCGAGCAGGAGCAATTAAAACGCGATCGTCGCCGCTTATATCGCTTAAGTACTCTTTCACAGTCGCTGCTGATTACGCCCAAATCATCAGACACAACGACTCCACTACAACTGACTGTATTTCGCGCTCCGATCAAACTGGTGCAGACGCGAGTCAACGGATTTGCCGATTTTTCTAATACGTTTTTCTTAAATCGTGTCGAAGCGCAAGGGACGCAGTTACCCGCAGGGGCAGACTTTTCCCAAACTCGATTTAGCTTGCCGATGAACTTTGCGAGTGCCAATTTTGGGCGAGAAGTTCAGTTCCGCAATGCGATCTTTTTTAGTAAAGCAGAATTTAATCAAGTTCAATTTCGCGGCACGGTGAACTTTCAAGGCGCAGAATTTCAAAATACCGCGAATTTTAATCAAGCTGCATTCTATCAGTCCGCCAATTTTACAAAAGTCCAGTGGCAGGGCAATGCCGATTTTGCTCAGACTCGATGGCGCGATCAAGCCATTTTTAGCAAAGATAAATTTAGCCGATCGCTGTTTCTGACTGATGCCACGTTTGACCAGGCTGTGATCTTTCGCGAATCTCAGTTTGGGGGACTTGCAAACCTGCGGGGTGCAACGATTCTCGATCGCGCTGATTTTAGCTATTGCAGTTTCACGAAAGGCGCGTATCTAAATGTTCCGGGGCTGCGATTTGACTCTGATAAAGCCAAGATTTTGGGCGATCCGGGGCAAATTGGGCGGTTTATTACCGTTCCGACTTTGCAAGGCAATGAGAATTTATTACGCGAACTTGTGCGGAATTTTCGCAAACTCGAACAGATCTCCGATGCCAATCAGATCGATTACATGGCGCAAAATTTACGATCGCGCCAACTTCAGCGCCAACTGTTTGGCATCGATCTCAATACCGCCTCCCAATTCCGTCTGATCAAAGTTGGCTTCAGCGAAGTTCAAGCTAATGCAATCCTGCAACGCCGAGAAGCACAACCGTTTCGGAATCTCCCAGAATTACTTACACTCGATCCGGTTGGCATTGCGACTTACATTAACGTGCGCGATCGCGTGATTGCGGCAGATCCTGTTCCACCTGTAAGAAACTTCTGGCGAAAACTCTCGATCGGCATCCGTTGGCTTAGCTTAAATTCGCTCTTGCTCCTGACGCGAAATGGCACAAGCTTCTGGCTGATTTTTGGCGTGGGTTTAATTACGGTTGCGTACTTCAGTGTATTATTTTGGCTTGTGGATCGCGCACGACGACGACACCCCAAAGCGATTTTACCAAGGGTGTCTGAAATGATCTCTGTGGTCAGTTTCTCGATCGTGCTGTTTCTCTTGGGGTTGACCGCAATTTTCCAATCGGCGGATCGTCCGCTGATTACGCTGGTTTGGTGGTCGATCGTGGTTGTGCCTGTACCACTTGCTTTACTTGGGTTGCTCTACCGTAGAGGTCGCTATCATGCCTTAATGGATACCAGCTACTTCTGCGAGGAAGGAACATTAAGACAATTGAGGATTTTGATTGGACGCTTACCCACCATTCCCCGGTTTCCTTTATTCCGAGAGCGGTATATGCCGATTTTGTGGGAGCGGCGGTGGAATTGGCTCAATTACTTTGATTTCAGCTTCAACAATTTTCTTCGATTTGGATTTAACGACATTCGCGTTCGGGACGAGCATCTGCCGAGTTTTGTGTCAATTCTGGTCTGGTATCAGTGGACGCTAGGAACCCTGTATATCGCGTTGTTGTTGTGGACTCTCTCGCGGACGATTCCAGGACTTAACCTCTTGATCTATTTTAAATAGCAGGGCATCTTCCACTCTAGAGGGTTCGGGCTTGAAAAAAAACGAGCCGTTTAATTCTTTACTTCTAAAATCAATGCAGTTCTGAGATCAAACCTATTGCAAAACTCAGGTAAAAAAATCCAGCTTTGTCCAGTTTTAACAGACAAAATATGGGAAATATTGATAACATTCTGCCTTCAGTCACCGACTAAAAGCGTGGAATCATTCAACAAAAAATGCCGATTCGGGTTTTATTGAATACAATACAAAGTCCGAATCCCCGCGAGTGTTGTACCGTCTATCAAAAAATTTGGTGTGGTGAGGAATCCTGTGAAAAGCGCGAATCAACGTCCTGTGAATCAGAAAGTTCAGCCGACAAAGCCCATTCAGTCGATGCCAAAAAAGGCTTCTGTGACTCCTCTACGCAAGAAGAAGCCCGCGAAGCGATCGAAAGGAATGCGGCTGTTGTTTATGTTTCTTTCTCTGAGCGGGATTGCGATGATTTCAGCCACCGCAGGCGCATTACTCGCAGTGTCTCTTGCCAGTACTCCCTTGATGCAGCGCTCACTCTCTCCTGCTGAAGCTTCGATCTTTGGCAAGGGCGATCGCTTTTCGACTCGAATGAGCCTCCAACTGCCTGCCCTGACTCGCCCGGTCAATATTCTCGTCCTGGGTACGAAAGTTCTCACCACCGATGTGAACAATGCCCCAGAGAACCTCAAGAAGCTTCCTTATCAAGCACTCGTCAATTCTTTTGAAGGCTTGACGGACACGATGCTGCTGTTGCGGTTTGACCCCGAAACGAAAAAAGTCGTGGTGCTATCGATTCCTCGCGATACTCGCACCTACATCGCTGATCATGGAATGACGAAAATCAATGAGGCAAACTATTACGGGGGGCCAGCGCTGAGTGCAAAATCGGTCAGTGAGATGCTGGGGGGAGTGGGTATCGATCGATATATCACCATTAATGTTCAAGGGGTTCAAGCACTTGTTGATGCCCTAGGAGGTGTGACAGTGCATGTCCCAAAAGACATGAAATACCAAGACGATAGCCAACGTCTCTACATTAATCTAAAAGCTGGAAAACAAAAATTAGATGGCGATAAAGTTCTACAACTCTTGCGCTATCGACAGGATGAAAATGGCGACATCGGACGGATTCAGCGTCAGCAAATGGTGATGCGATCCTTGATGGAACAGACTTTGAATCCTTCTACCGTTTCGCGTTTCCCAAGTTTGTTGAATGTGGTTCAATCTCACATCGATACGAATCTTACGGTTGAAGAACTCGTTGCCCTAGTTGGATTTGCGTCTCAGACCAATCGATCGAATACCAAAATGCTGATGGTTCCTGGTGAATTTAGCTCACCCGGCGAGTACAAGGCGAGTTATTGGTTGCCGCATCCCGATCGCATCAAAGATATCATGGCGCAGCACTTTAACTTTGGAACTTCGACGTTAGAGGCGATTGAACCTGCTGCGGTGAAGGTTGCAATTCAAGATAGTACAAAACAAGCCAAGAGTATTCAGACGGCGATCAGCGCGTTAGAGAGTGCGGGTTATAGCAATGTCTATGAAGGCAAGGAATGGAGTGAACCTTTAAGCGTGACTCGGATCGTTGCAGAATGGGGTGATGTCAGCAGTGCTGAGGCGATTCGACGCGCGCTTGGATATGGGGAAGTGCGAATTGAGAATACAGGCGATCTGCAATCGGATATTACGATTCAACTGGGTAAAGATGCGCTTACGCCGAGGAAGACTCAGCGTCGTCCGGCTACTGATAAGGCGAACAAAGCGGAACCTGCGAATAAGCTGTCGAACTAATTTTTCTGCTGCGTTTGCTCGGGTTTGCTGCCCCCTAAGTTCTCAAATTTGGGAATTTAGGGGGCAGTAGGTTTGTAGTAGACTTCTTGCAGATTCGGTTCACATCGTTTGCTGCCATTCACCCACCCGCGCGTAAACGGCGGGCTAGCAGGACAACCCTGCTAAACCAGGCTAAATTGCTTCCATCCAGTAGCCTGCCGTTCATGTGCGGGTGGGACACGCAATCACGAAGAGATTTGTCAGTCAATCAGGTGCAAGAGGTCTAGTGTCGTAGTGTCAATGTGGATGGAGTGATACCCAATCAATATTTAATTGCGACAGTGCCCTGGTGTGCGAAATGGTCGAAATCTGAGTGGGTGTGGGTGCGGGCTTTTGGGGTAGTGCGATCGGGAGTTGGGATGAGAGCCAGAAGACGCTGCCGCCTGTGAGAAAGACGATCGTTTTTTGGATAGCTTGTTTTGCTAGTGGAGTGGGCAGAGTGAGCGCGATTTTTGTCTCTTGCTCATCTTGACTAAAGTGAATGCAAATCCGTTCGTTTTGGTGATTCATAATCTGTTTCCAAATCTCTATAACTGTATTGTGGTTTTTAATTCGCTTACTGTTCACCATTAGTTTTCTAGAGAGACTGTGCTTGTTATCTAGCTTTTTCAAGACATCCCCGATTCGCAAGTCTAGATTTTTCTAGGGTTGGCTGCTAAAACTTTTGGTAGAGTTTTATAGAGACGTTGGGCTTGATGGATGACGTGGGAAGAGTTTTTAGCCGTGACTATCGATCGCTGCGGGCTTGAAGGCGCAGTGAAAGAGTTTTTCAAGAATATTTTGAGTGAAGATGGCACCTGTCTTGATCTGTCACCTGAAGAATTGGCAGTCAAGTTAGGATATGGCATCAAAACTTGTGAGGCTCATCTCAGCAAAATTTATAGAACGGTGGGAAAGGGAAAAGATCTCCAGAAGAAAG
>JALOOO010000280.1 GCA_025454375.1 Leptolyngbya sp. Prado105
GCACCATATCCTCATTAATTTCAAAGAACTGCACATCCGGATTGACAAAATACTCATCTCGCGGACCCAGTGCCTGCGTCAGTTGATACGCATCCGGGCGACCATAGGCGATTTCAGGCTCAACGCCACGGAGAATTTCGCGTTGTCCGACTTCATGATCCAAGGTCACCTGCTGCAACCCGATTTTACGGGTATAGCGATACATGCGGCTATCTCCCACATGCGCGATCGCGGCTTCCGTGTCATGAACCAGCAACATGACCAATGTGGTTCCCATTCTGCCACTGCCTGACTTTAGCCCTTCCTGGTTGACGGTATAAATCGCTTTATTCGCCTGCTGGATGGCATCTCGAATCACATCTGCCGGAGGCAATTTTGCGGGAGCCTTGCCTTGATCGATCTGTTGCCAATACTGCCGGAAAAACGTCCTTAACGAATCGAGTGCCATTTGGCTTGCCACTTCTCCGCTCGCATGTCCGCCCATTCCATCACACAGCACGTACAATCCGCGTGCCTGAACGACTCTGCCCGTAGGAGATTGCACTTTATCAAGTTGGGTATCGATGCCAAAGCAATCTTCGTTATGAGTGCGCTGCCGTCCAATATCCGTTCGACCCGCATCGTCTAAGCTAAACAACTGCATCGGCAACACAATGGTCGGCATATCATCGCCGTCTGACTCCGCCTCCACAGTAGCAAACGCCGTCACGATGTCGTCATCAGGCATTTCGGGATCGGGAATAGCAGCATCGGAAAAATCAGGCACTTGCGGGTCAGACATGATGTCAGAGTCACTTAGGTCAGCTTGGGTTTCTTGAGCGATCGCTTTGAGTCGCGATCTTACTGAGTCGGGAGTCGAAATCGATTGGGTACAGAGATCGGCAATCAGTAAATGCAATGACGCAGATTGGGTCTGAGTCAGTTGAGCAAGCAGTGTTTGCCAGATTGTACCCAAGTTTTGCAGGCTGGGCGCATCTAAACCGTTCGATAGCAGTTGTTCAAGACACAACAGGTGATCTTCATCGAGCCGGAGGTTGGTCAAATTTAGCAAACTCTGGCAAAGGTTGTAAGGTTCTAAGGCTTCCCAGAGGTCTACCATTTCATAAAACCAGTGCAGAATTTGCAGAATCGGAATCTGTTTGTTGTTTTTCAGGAAATCCGCAAGCGGCATGAAGTGCGATCTCGATTCTAAAACTAGAAAATCTCGATCGTCTTTGTGCCAGGTGTTGTAAAGCAACGGCAGAATTTGGCGTAAATAAGGCTCTAACTCTAAATAAGGCAGAGCGCTGTCAGGAGGGGTGTCAACTTCCGCAGGTTTCAGCGGCTCGCGATCGAGGACTTGGATCAGCGATTGGGTAGAGTCGAGAATTTGATAGCGCGACTCAAGTTGAATGGGATTTCCAGGAGGGATGACCGCGAGCGATCGCAGCGATCCAGTAACAGTACCGCATTTTGGGCATTCATAGGCACTCCAATCGACTAGAGCATCACAATGGGGACAGGGTTTCTCAACAAGTGAAGTTCCGCACGCCTGACAAAAATTATGCTCTTCTGGGTTCTCAAATTGACATTGAGGGCAAACCAGCATTCCAGATTCCTCAGTTCCCAATCGGGGAAATTTTCTCAATCTTACTCAGTCTTTTTCAGGGTGTAGCAATTTTAGCTTAGGTTGTGAGGAATGGGAGGAGAGGGAGTCTTCCAAACTAACCTTCATCATTTAAAATGAATAAACCTTTTTACAGGCATACGATTTGCTATGACTACTGCTGCTCCCGCTAAAACTCAGTATGAGGCAATTATCGGTCTTGAAACTCATTGCCAGTTGAACACTGAGACCAAGATTTTTTCCGATAGCTCCACCAAGTTCACGACTGATCCGAATGTCAATATTGATCCCGTATGTATGGGAATGCCGGGTGTATTACCCGTTCTAAATCAGAAAGTGTTGGAGTATGCGGTCAAGGCAGGTCTGGCGTTAAATTGCCAAATTGCGCCTTACAGTAAGTTCGATCGTAAACAGTATTTCTATCCTGATCTGCCAAAAAATTATCAAATCTCGCAATACGATTTGCCGATTGCAGAACATGGCTGGATCGAAATTGAACTCACGGATAATAAAGGAAAACCTTTGTTAGATGACAACGGCAAAGCGAAGACGAAACGCATCGGGATCACTCGACTGCATATGGAAGAAGATGCGGGCAAGTTGGTGCATGGGGGCAGCGATCGTTTGTCGGGATCAACCTATTCTCTCGTCGATTACAACCGGGCAGGGGTTCCGCTGTGCGAAATTGTCTCAGAACCAGATCTGCGAACTGGGCTAGAAGCGGCGGAATATGCTCAAGAGATTCGTCGAATCATGCGCTATCTCGGGGTCAGTGATGGCAACATGCAGGAAGGCTCACTGCGCTGTGATGTAAATGTTTCCGTTCGACCTGTGGGGCAAAAAGAATTTGGCGTGAAAGTCGAGATCAAGAATATGAACTCGTTTAGCGCGATTCAAAAAGCGATCGATTACGAAATTGAACGGCAAACGGCTGCAATCGAGAATGGGGAACCGATCATTCAAGAGACTCGACTCTGGGAAGAAGGGGCACAACGCACCATTAGTATGCGAGTGAAAGAGGGATCGAGCGATTATCGCTATTTTCCAGAACCCGATTTGGGACCGATCGAGGTTGCTCCTGCACAACTCGAAGCATGGAAGTCTGAACTGCCTGAACTGCCGAGTCAAAAGCGGCATCGCTATGAAGATGAGTTAGGTTTATCCGCTTATGATGCGCGAGTCTTGACCGAGGATAAAGCGATCGCAGACTATTTTGAAGCGACGATCGCAGGCAAAGCCAATCCGAAACTAGCCGCGAACTGGATCATGGGCGATATCAGCGCGTATCTTAACAATGAGCGGCTGAGTATTTCTCAGCTAGCCCTGAAGCCTGAAACCTTAGCGGAATTGATTGCGCTAATTGAAGACGGGACGATTAGTAACAAAATCGGGAAAGATGTCTTACCGGAATTGTTGACCACAGGCGGCTCTGCGAAAGAACTGATCGAGAAGAAAGGACTGATTCAGATCTCCGACACAGGCGCGATCGAATCGGCGATCGATGCCGTGCTTGCAGGCAATCCAACTGAATTAGAACAATATCGAGCAGGCAAGACGAAACTCCTAGGCTTCTTTGTTGGCAAGGTGATGAAGGAGACTGGAGGACGGGCAGATCCGAAACTGACTAACCAACTCTTGGCAAAGAAGCTCAATCAAAGCTAATGTGAAGGCGCGATCGTTGATTTCTGGGTGTGAGTTGGATTAATTGAGCGCAGTTGCACAGAATGTCACCGCAAAAACACTGACTTTTGTGAAGCTCTGTCAAAAAATCAATGTATTTTTTACGAAGATCCGCTTAGGGGGTTTCACCCCTCAGCCCATTAATGGCATACTGTGTTAAGTAGATGCACCCTGATGACAGGGGGGACTCGCCAACCGCGACCCTCCTTTTTTCTTTTTAAACCCCTAGCCCTCAGCCGCTACTCCCGATATAATCGCCATTCAGGTATTACGGAGAGGGAGACACTTTATGGCAGACTGGCAGCAAATCTCAGGGGGTATCACAGCCCCTAAAGGCTATAAAGCAGCAGGGATTACTGCTGGACTCAAGCCTTCTGGCTTACCCGACCTGACGCTGATCGTTTCAGATGTAGACGCGATCGCGGCGGGAGTCTTTACCACAAGTCAAGTCCGAGCCGCCTGCGTCGATTACTGCCGCGAACGTCTCCAAGCGAAAACAACAACTCGCGCGATTCTCTGCAATGCGGGACAGGCGAATGCTGCAACAGGGGCACAGGGGATGATCGATGCGCTCGAAAGCGCCCAAGCAGTCGCTCAAGCTTTAAATATTTCTTCTGATATGGTGCTGCTGGCATCGACGGGCGTAATTGGTCAACGGATCAAAATGGATGCCTTACGATCGGGAATTCCCAATTTGGTTGCCAGTCTAAGTGAGACGGGCAGTGATGCGGCGGCAAAAGCGATCGTCACAACGGATTTAGTCACAAAATCGATCGCGCTTGAAACGACGATCGGTGATCGAGTTGTGCGAATTGGGGGAATTGCCAAGGGATCAGGCATGATTCACCCGAATATGGCGACGATGTTGGCATTTGTGACTTGTGATGCGGCAGTGTCTCCTCATCTTTGGCAGCAGATGCTCAGTCGCGCGAGCGATCGCAGTTTTAATCAAATTACTGTTGATGGGGATACCAGCACGAATGATAGTTTAATTGCTTTAGCAAATGGTCAGTCGAGAACGCCTGCAATTACCGAACCCGGAGCCGAGGCGGATAAATTGGAAGCCATGCTGACGGATGTTTGTATTCATTTAGCAAAAGCGATCGCGCGCGACGGAGAAGGGGCGACTTGTTTGATTGAGGTTCAAGTTTCAGGTGCAGCAGATGATGAATCGGCTCGGAAAGTAGCAAGAACAATTGCGGGATCTTCGTTAGTAAAATCGGCAATTTTCGGACGCGATCCGAATTGGGGCAGAATTGCGGGAGCCGCAGGACGGGCAGATGTGGTGTTTGATCCAGAAGAATTGCAGATTACGCTGGGTGAATTTGTATTGTTGAAAAATGGACAGCCGCAAGTGTTCGATCGCAACAGTGCGAATGAGTATTTGAAACAACAGGCAGCGAAGAATTTGCAGGGAGATCGACAGGTCTTGGATCAACCTGTCGTGATTGGGGTCGGGATTGGCAATGGGTCGGGCACTGGGAAGGCTTGGGGCTGTGACCTGAGCTATGACTATGTCAAGATCAACGCAGAGTATACGACCTAGAAAGTTTCAGAGTCGTTCGGATAAGCGATTGTCCGGACGATTTTGCTTTGCTATGCAAGTTTGCAGTTCGATCGCATCGTGACTACAAAACAGGCTGACAGGGTTACTAGAGTCGAGTGAGAGTTTCCGAAGTCGGTCTTGATTGAGCAATCTTGCTTTACGATCGACTTCCATCATCCATTGGTAGGCTTTTAATCCAGGAGTGCAGCGATAGTTCGGCTTCATTTCATCCCGGTAAAAGTAAGCATCGCCTGCATGTAAAAGCCAGCCTTCAGAAGTCTCGATCGCGACTCCAGCATGACCTCTAGTATGTCCTACTAGGGGGATGAATAGAATCTCTGAGGGTAGTCCTTCTAACTCTCTAACTGCTTCAAACCCAAACCAAGGTTCGCCATTTGTCGAGTAAAATTTCCAGGATTTGACTTATGACGGACATCTTGAGGCGAGAATCCTAGCTGTGTGATTTGGTCGATCGCGCTATATTGACGATCGAATTGAATGTTGTTGAATGCGATAAAGAATGGACTGAGCCGATTGTAAGGCGATTGAATATCGCGCAGTCCAAAGCCAGTATCGACTAAGACAAGTCCTTGATTTGTTTCAATTAACAAACAGTGGCAGACCAGATGTGAAGTCAAACCCCGGCTGAAGCCATCAAAGAATGCTCCACCGATCGGACACATGCAGCCACAGTTGAGGTGATGAATTCGCATTTTAGACTTCAGGAATCGACGCTTTCAATCGTAGAAAGAGCGCGATCGCCCATGCGTCTTTCTAACGAGAGAGAGGAATGATTCCACCGGGGTTGAGTGGGAATAAGTTACCGTAATAGTCTCGTTTTACAGAGTCTAAATCGCAGGTTTCAGCCACTCCTGGAAGTTTATAGAGATCGTTGAGATAAACGCTGAGATGCTCGTAATCTTGAATCCGGCGAATACTACATTTGAAAATTCCATAGTAAACGGCATCGAACCGAAACAGTGTTGTGAAGAGGCGAACATCTGCAAGCGTTAAAGTGTCGCCACAGAGATAGCGATGGGTTGAGAGGGTTTCATCGATCGTATCGAGCATCGCAAACAATTCTCGACAGGCAATTTCATACGCCTCCTGAGTTTGAGCAAATCCGCAGCGATACACACCATTGTTTACTGTGGGGTAAATCTTTTGATTCCAAGCATCAATTTCTGGTTTCAGAGTTTCTGGATAGAGATCAATCTCTTTGGCAAATTCATTGAATGCTGAGTTGAGAATGACAATAATTTCGGAGCTTTCGTTATTGACGATCGTATTTGTCTCACAGTCCCAAAGTACTGGAACCGTCGATCGACCTTTGTAGCCTGGTTTTGCGAGTCGATAAAGTTCTGCTAGAGTCGTACACCCTAGCTCAGGTTTTTCTAAGATCCAGCCGCCGTTCTCTGGGGAGGGAATGACGATCGAGACTGAAATAATGTCTTCTAATCCCTTCAATGCGCGAGTGACTAAAGTTCGATGTGCCCAAGGGCAGCCCATGCCGACGAATAATTTGTAGCGGTTCGGAGCAGCATTGACAGTCTGATTGCGAAATTTACTATCAGGACGGACATAAGCACCCGACGTGTCTTTTGGAGCAAGCTTGGACATCATGATGCGCCAGAGTGTTGTCCAGATAAACCGAACGAGTTGAATCAGGATTTTTGGAGGCATGGGGAATGGGTGTGAAGCAGTATGATTAGCCTATAGAAATATAGACAAACATTAATACAATTAAAGTCTGACATAAATTGCTTTTTCCCATTGATTACTCGCTGAGAGACACCCTTGAGTCGCGGGTCTAAATCAATGTTAATTTGTGAACAGAAGCCATTGATAGGTTAGGGATTTGCTCACGAATAAAGTCTCAAACCTATCGACCTGCTGCGTTGCTTGTTCACCCGCACGTGAACGGCGGGCTAATCGAACCAACCCCGCTAAACCGGGCTGCATCAGTCCAGCGAGGCTGAGTCCACTTCAGTGGAGTTGAGACAATAGCCCGCCGTTTACGCGCGGGCGGAATCCAATCGAAGCGGTGGGATGTTATTTGATCGCAAATCCCTTACCAACGCTGATTGACCAGGGTCGCGTAAAGTCCCCTTCCCCTTGTGAGTGAGGAGTGTTCAAATTCTAAAGTGTTCAAATTCTAAAGCTGATCTCAACTTGCGCCAAATTTCTTACGTAGTTTTGCAATGATTTGTTTTGCATTCAATTTGAAGAGGCGCGATCGCGTCAGTTCTTCAATGGTTGCCGGATGCGTCTGCTTGTGATCAAAGAATTCGTTGATTTCTCTCAAAATGACTTCTAAGCGATCGACAATATTCTCCCCTCGATATTCTGCTAAAAAGCTTTCAGGTAGCACTGGAGCAGGTTGATTGAGAGCTTTTAAAATTCGCTGCACATCAAACTCAGTTGAATAAGCCGCAATTTTATAACAGTTAAATCCAGGATCAAGATAGTCCGATAAGCCACCGTTGACGCTTGAAAACACTTGGCAACCACAAGCGATCGCTTCCATCGGCTGGAGTCCAAATCCCTCGCTCACACCCTGCTGCGCCCAATATTCGGCAGAATCATACAAGTAAACCTTCGATCGATTGAATACGGCTGAAAGACTCTCGACATGAGTATGGATTACTTCAACTTTGCAAACTCTCTGAAGTGCAGGAATTAACTGATTCAATAAATATTCCGATGACTTGCGAGTGTGGATCAAAACATCAATATCGCGATTGATCTGCTGATTACTAAACTCATCAGAGATTTGGTTCGGCAAATAGTAAATCAACGAATTCGATGCAAGCTGTCCCCAGTAACCGAGCGTATTTCGGCTAACCGTGACGATCGGGACACTCGAAGGAACAGTAAAACCGTATCCAGCACTATGAGCGTGATAGATCGCATTGTGATTTTTTAAGCGTTTTGCTAACTTTGCAACATCAAACCCCCAACTCATGACAAAGATGACATCGCTCAAATCTTGCTGAAGAATGTCATCCAGAAATAATGTATCTGGCTCCCGCTGGCGATACGTCACGATTTGAGCCGGACAAATCTGCTTCGCCAAGTTAAAGGCTTTCAGTTCTGCAAATAGCCCACCACAAGCAAAACGTTTTCCAGTTCCAGGAAGGAGAAAATACAGCGATCGCATCTGTCAAGCGTTGAAGGATGTGAGCCATCATATCAGTCGAGAGGATTTTTGCGGAAAGGTGCGATCGCAGATTCTAGAGAGCTTTAATTCTGAATGTTTTGAGGGACTGGCTTCAGGTTCGATCGCCGTTTGAGCCAAATCAATCCGGGCAAAATCCCGAACACTGCAATCATCGAAGGTTCTGGAACCCGAACCGTGCCAGCCGCGACGAATGCTTCCGTTTGAGCCACACTTCGCACGGTAAGCCGAGTTCCTTGCTCAAATTTTCTTGCATAGTAGCCATTGAATGTCAGAGCGTTAAGCAGGGGATCGATCGAACTCTCCGTGACAAAAGCATGACTGCTGCTATCAAAATTAAAGAGATTATCCGATGAAAAACTTGCTTCTAGAAAATCGATCGGCTTGCTCAGGTCGTTGTTGTTAAAAATGTAGAACGCAACAAAGCTCTTAGCACGGGCTGTCTCACTCGGCAGATCTGCCTGGACGAAAGCAAGGAGATCGGCTTGGAAATCAAATCGAAAACATCCACAGACTGCATCGAACATAATCCCAGTTTCTGACTTGCTTTTTGCATCGGCAAGGTAGTCTGTTCCAGAACCTGAGGCAAAGACAACCGAAGACTGCGTAAGCTTTTCAGGCGTTGCGATCGCAGTGTTAAGCTCTAAAGGGGTTTCAGCATTCGCGACTGATCCAGGTGAACTCGCGATCGCACGAGTGCGAGTATTGGTACTGGATTCGATCGAATCTGGATTGCCTATTCGATTAAAGTTTTCAAGGACAATCTCTGCACCTGCACCTGCAAAAGTCGCAGCCCGACTCGGTAAAATGGCAACGGTTGAACCGAAGACGATCGGGGCAGCAAAGATCAAACTCTGAACAGCAATCTTTGGAAAGGAATTCATTAAGCGACGCTCCTAAGCCTGTGCGACAAGTCATCTGATTCAGTTGAGGAACAATCCCTAAGTGGAATTACAGAAACCTCAACGGATATTCGCTGTTCTACTCAGTGTGACGAAGGCGCGTCAAGAATTGAGACATCTACTCTACGTGAATTTCATAAAATAAGATTTACGGATGAACCTGGATTAAATCTTTCAGATCCCGTGTATCTGCGGAGAAGGCTGACAATTTCGCATCCAATTAATCAGAGCAAAATTGTACCGATCGCAATTGCGACGATCGCTCCAATCAAAGTATTCAAAATATTCACTACGTCATGCGTGAGAAACGGCACTTTATCCTCAATCGTGGCTCCGATTAAACTCTCGATCGTCGTTGCGACAAAGGCTGCGATCGCGCAAATGCCAATGCCAATCGGACTGATTAAGCCAAGCAGCCATCCAACCATTGCGATCGCGACTGAGCCAATGACACCTGCGATCGTGCCTTCTAAGCTCACCGCGCCTTCTGTTCCACGTGGGACAGGTTGTAAGGTCGTAATCAAAAATGTTCTCTGTCCGTAAGCCTTGCCGATTTCAGTTCCACAAGTATCAGAAAGCTTCGTGCAGAAACTGGCAACAAATCCTAAAACTAACAATGGAATCCACTCGATCGCAAAATTTGTCCAATTTAATCCCAAGACGAATAGGGCAGAAATCGCTCCGACTAGAGCCGATCCCCAAACATTCCCGGCTCCCCTTGCACCCGATCGCGCTTCTGCAATCCCTAACGCTTCTTTCTGAGCTTTTCCAATGAACGTTACACCAGAACCCACAATGAAATAGAACACGACTAGCAAGTAACCCTGCCATCCTAAGCACCCCCAAACAATGACTCCTAAAATCCAAGCATTGACGATTCCGCCTAGTGTTAGGAGCTTTTTAGGTGCGATCGCAACGATGCCTAAAAGAATCGCGTTTAGGACGATCGCAATCAGCCAATCAGTCATCGAAGAAATTGCTGGGGGCATACGCACAGAAAAAATTCGCCATAGTGATTCTGACATCTTCCCCTAGCGAAATTATGAATTCAGTTCTATTTCATCTTGCCTTTCCGGTGCGAGATATTCCGACGACTCAGGCTTATTACGTGGACGGACTCGGCTGTGGGTTGGGTCGAGTGAATGAGCGGGCGGCAATTTTGAATTTGTATAATCATCAACTGGTTGCACATGTGACGCAGGACGAGATCATTTCGCAGAAAGGAATTTATCCGCGTCACTTTGGACTCGTTTTTACAGACGAATCTGACTGGCAAGCGCTGCTAGATCGAGCCAAACAAAAAGACCTCGCCTTCTATCAACAGCCGAAACAGCGCTTTGCCGAAACGCCACTCGAACATCGCACCTTCTTTCTCGTCGATCCCTTTGGCAATCTGATGGAGTACAAACATTACACCGATCCGACTGCCATCTTTTCAGGAGAGTCTACTCAAATTGGCGATCGCTGACGACTTGAGCGAGTTCTTTCTGTTGCGATCGACGTTTTAGCCACATCAATGCAGGCATAATCACCCACCCAATCACCAGCGGCGGTGCTGGAACGGCTGCGACGGCGGCACTGCGAGTCACTCCCCGCACCGTCAACTGAGTCCCTTCCTCAAAATGGCGCTGATAATAGCCCTTAAATCCAGCCTTTCCAGGATTCTCGTATAACGTCTCAATATTGAGAGAATCGCTACTCAGAACGAGATCTAAGGGAGTGTTTGCCTCCAAGCTGGCTTCTAGAAAATCGATCGGTGAACTCAGATCGCTATTGTCAAAGATATAAAATGCGACAAAGCTACCTGCACTGGCTTGTTCATCGGGTTGTGTCGCTTTTGCGATCGCTGAGAGTGCGGCTTTGAAGTCGAATTGAAAACACCCGCACTGTGTGTTAAATCTGATGCCTGTGTCTGATCCACTCAGCGCACTCGCAGAATAGTCGGAACCCGATCCTTTTGCGAGTGCTTTTGAGAACTGCTTCAACTGATTAGGAGTCGATACAGCCTTGGTAGGCGTTTCTGCGACAGCTTTTGAGCCAGGAGATGAGATTGCGTTGGTTAGCGCTATGGTATCTGTCAAAAGATCGTCTGGCGTGCCTTCCCAGCTGAAGTTCTCAATCACCAGTTTGCCACTGGTTCGAGCAACGGTTGCAGCTTGGCTGGGTGAAAGTGCGATCGTTGAGCTAAGAACGATCGGGGCTGTTAACATCAACCCCTGAATCACTGGTTTTGTCGATAATTTCATTCGGCAGTGTTCCTATACGTCTAACAGTGCAACAAGCAATCTGGTGCAGCGAGGGCAGGAAACTCTACCAATTCTGTAACGACGAACATGTAATTACAGTGAGACTCAGCCGCTGCTTGCACCTCTACGTAAGGAGGCAGGTAATATCAGGTACTTTTGATACTTCTATACCGAAACTTCACAAAACTGAAGGATGTAATGAGTGCAAGTCGGATCGATCTGTTATTCTAGGTCGCGCCGACCTTCTAGGGCACGTGCCAACGTCACTTCATCTGCGTATTCTAAATCTCCGCCCATGGGTAACCCAAAGGCAATTCTAGTAACTTTAGTAAAGGGTTT
>JALOOO010000281.1 GCA_025454375.1 Leptolyngbya sp. Prado105
AGAAGGATATGGCATTGGGCTGTCCTTATGTCAACGGATTGTCCGGGCACATTATGGGCAAATTTGGGTTGATTCGGTGACGAATCAGGGCAGTTGTTTTCACTTCACCCTGCCTGTGTTTCGCTCCTAATCTGCGAGGAATACGGAGTTTTCAGTAGTTGTACTGATTCGCCCTTTTTACAGTCCTAGAGTCGAGCCAATCAACCTGCTTGAATCCTTGAAGATATAAGGATTTAAGCGAGAAAGATCCCAGTTGGGAAAACACAATTTAATCTGCAAAATCATAACAAAAGTCGTTCGTTCCAAGCTATACAAAATCTTTAAACCAAGTGTCCGTAGTTTCTTATTTACTGAAGTGCGATCTAGACTTTAAAACCCAGAAGTGCAACTAAATCCTACCGCTAACAATGTAATAAATTATACACATGCTTTAGTCTAATACGTAGACAACGAAATCTGTCATTTCTAGAATCAATTTCTGGACGCTCCTGCTGTCTAGTTTCGGTAGAGGAAGCTTTGGAAATATCGGCAGAGCCTTGATGTTGTGAATCTCTAGATTCTCTAATCTTTACGTATAGATTTTAATGAGTGTAATTCAGGCTACAAGGGAATCTACTGGATTAAGAGACTGAAATTGAGTGCCTCTGAAATCTTAGGTAACTTTATCAATACATTACATAAAACTGTGACTAAAAACCTAAGAACAGAGTCAACAAAAGATTCGTGTTCAATCTTTCTGAATCTTCAATTCAAAGTATCTGAAAGATTGGTGTTATTACGGTACTAATTCCAAATTCACTCCTCTATAACTGAGCATAAGCAGAGTTTGAGAACCGCTGAGAAACTCAGACTGATCTCTCAACAAAGCTGCGATATTTATGAATTTGATTCAGCGATATAGCGGATCTGACTTACTTCCTAAAAATGCTAGGTTCAAGCAGTTAAGGGAACATCTACCAGATTGCTTCACATGAAATTGCTCTTTGAGTCTAATTTCTTGGAGCAATCAATCTGCTGCGATCTTTCCGTGGCGATCTGCCAGCCTAACAGCCTAATTTCTGAAACCCTATCCAACTTAACCGCGTCATTGGGACTGCCTGCGTAGATGAATTACGATCCTTTAGAGTGCAAAGTCACAGATGCTCCAGCAGAGGTTGGAGTGTACGAGTGTGAGGTCCGATTGAAATTTAGATTGATTGAAGAGAGAGGCGTTTTGACGAATTCGGAGCAGCTTCTAGAACTGCTCTTGGACGCTTATTCTTGTGGTGCGGATGAATATTTAGAACCGCTTGATGTCGATGTCAAGGCAAATGAGATTTCTGAACTTGCGGCTTCTCCCCAGATGCGTCGCCGCCTCATGCGTCTTCGGAACTCGAAAGATTAAATCCAGTAGAAAAAGGAGTCGTCAAGTCACGGCTCCTTTTTTGCAGGGTGGCTCGATTGATCGCACAATTAAGATGTAAATTCGATCGCGTGACTTCGTTCTAAGCGGTTGTAGTCGTCCAAATTCCTGGCATATCAGGGACTTTGGGAATTAAATTTGCTCTACATTACAGTGATCTTCCGAAATATTTATGAGTTTGGCATTATCTGGCGCTAAGAATTTAATTTCTGATCTGATGAATCGCTACCGTCATCAGGTTGATTATTTGGCAATTCGGCTCGAAGCGGCTGAGGGGACAGATATTCTCTTAAGAGGTCACAAGATCGAGACGTTAAGTGAAGGGATTTCGATCGGCGGACAGGTTCGAGCTTGCTATAAAGGCGGCTGGGGCTTTTCGAGTTTTAATCAATTGTCGAGTTTGAAAGAACGAGTTGAAGATGCAATTTCTGCTGCAAAATTAGTCGGAATCGATGAAACGATTTTGGCTCCGGTTGCACCCGTTCAAGACGATCGAGCTTTACGGTTAACCGGAAGTGATCCACGTCAAATTTCGCTTGTCCAGAAGAAATCGCTGTGTCAGCATTACGGAGAAATTCTTCGCAGTGTTGATCCTCGGATTGCGACGATTTCGGTGCGATATGGGGACAGTGCCCAGAAGATTATTTTGGCGACTTCGGATGGCAGCCTGATTGAGCAGTCTTGGGTCGATTTAGAGATGCGATTTGCGGCGACGGCTCGCGATGGTGAAACTGTGCAAACGGGGCGCGAAACGGTTGGCTCAAGGAAGGCTTATGAGGATTTACTGGAACTCGATCGACAAGTTGAAGCCGCTGCACAGCGTGCGGTAAATTCTCTGGCTCTGCCGCCCGTCAGAGGGGGAGTATATACGGTGGTGATTGACCCAATTCTGTCTGGGCTGTTTGTGCATGAGGCATTTGGGCATTTGTCTGAGGCGGATATGGCGTATGAGAATCCCGATATTCTCGAAGTCATGAGTATTGGACGACGGTTTGGATCACCAGAATTGCAAATTTATGATGGAGCCGAGATCGAGGGTCATCGCGGCAGTTATTTTTACGATGATGAAGGCGTTCCAGCAACCACGACACAATTGATTAAAGACGGCGTTTTAGTCGGGCGACTGCATTCGAGAGAAACAGCCGGGAAATTAGAAGAAGCGCCGACCGGAAATGCTCGCTGCTTGAACTATCACTATCCGCCGATCGTCAGAATGACGAATACCTGGATCGAGCGAGGTAAGACTCCGGTTCAGGATCTATTTCAAAATATTCAAGAAGGCGTTTATGCGCGAAATTGGATCGGCGGTATGACCAATGGTGAGATGTTTACCTTCACTGCGGGTGAGGCTTGGATGATTCGGGACGGGCAGGTCGCTGAGCCTGTACGCGATGTGACGCTTTCAGGTAATGCGTTTAAGACTCTGGCGGATATTGAAGCGATCGGGGATGATTTTTTCTGGGATGAATCCGGTGGTTGCGGCAAAGGTGGACAGAGCGGATTGGCGGTTGGATGTGGCGGTCCGAGTTTGAGAATCCGAGATGTTGTCGTTGGCGGAGAAGCGACTGACGATTAGTTGAGATTGCCTCGGTTTGACGCTCGCGCCCTACGATATTGTGAGAAACGATCGTTATTTCACTCAAACTCATGAAGCTTCGCATTGGGAACGGATACGATATTCATCGCCTGGTCAGCGGGCGCGACTTAATTTTAGGCGGCATCAAGATCGAACATGAAACAGGATTGCTCGGTCATAGTGATGCAGATGTGCTGACTCACGCCATTATGGATGCGATGCTGGGCGCACTGAGCTTAGGAGATATCGGGCACTACTTCCCACCCACTGATCCGAAATGGGCAGGAGCCGACAGCATCGTTTTACTAGAACAAGTCCATCAATTGATCCAAGAACAAGGCTGGCAAATTAGCAACATTGATTCAGTGATTGTGGCAGAGCGTCCGAAATTAAAGCCACATATTGAAGCAATGCGATCGCGCCTCGCCAATGCCCTAAACCTCACCCCGGATCAAGTTGGGGTGAAAGCAACCACGAATGAAAAGATGGATGCAGTCGGCAACGAACAAGCGATCACATCTCATGCAATTGTATTACTTATCCAAGCATGAGTTAAGAAACAACACACGATCCCGCATCGATCCCGCTCAACCCTTACAATGACTGAGGACGTGGTTCTATATTGGTCTGGGTCGTCGGCTGAACCCTCAACGACCTCAGCTTCTCGACCTAACTGGAAATTGCACAAAAAATTACACAGTTGGCGGGTTAATTATTATCGATGATTCTTACTGATTCTGTCCTGGAAGCCTTGCTCGGAGAGATTCCCCAGGTGCGACCTCAAATCTATTTCAAGTCTTCCTTGACCGCATTGTCTCATGCGATGGAAGACCAAGTTTTGGCAGGTAACGATCGCCCTGTGGTGATTGCAAGCTTTCAGCGCGAACGCTTTTATCGCCAAGAAGCGCATCGATATTTAAGAATTGCCAGTCGCACCGATCAGGTTTACATCCTCGCGGCTCCCGAAACAGATTTCACCGATCGCTCTGAGCATTATGAAACGATCGCGTTTGAGCCAGAGGACGGACTCAGCCAAGAATGGCATTTAGTCGTAGTGAGTGAGCAGTATGCGTCCTGTTTGATCTGTCGAGAACGAGATTTAACGGCTGAAAATCAAGCTCCTCCACTGCATGTGGATCAGTCGCGCCGATTTGAGGGGATTTGGACATTTGATCGCAATATTGTCCTAAAATCGGCCGAAATCTTACTGAAACGCATTCTTAAGTATCGTCCTGAACTCCAAAACAAGATTGCTCCTGTGCTGGCACAAATTGCAAATGGGGCAATGTCTGGAATCAATCAAGTCGATCCGGCTCCCTTTGCCGATCGCTTAGTCACCTATCTGCAAGCAGGACAGTACAAATTAGCAAAAGCCTATCGCTCGATCTCAGAGAAAGAACGCAAAGAGCGCTTAGTCAATTCGATCACGACCGCCGTTCGTCGATCGCTCAAGCCGACGGAAATTTTGAATGTTGCCGCAGAAGAGGTAGGCAAAGTTTTGGGGGCAGAGCGTTGTTTGATTTATCGCTGCAAAGTGACGGATTTGTCTGCGACTTTAAGTCACGAATATTTAGTCGATTCGATGCCTTCTCTGATGGATCGAACCTGGACATTGCAAGGCAATCCGCTATTTGAGGAAGTGGCTCAGCGACAGGAAGCCGTTTTTATTGAAGATACGCAAAGCGATGCGCGATTTTCGATGATTAAAGATGGCGATCGTACCTTGCAAGCCTTGACGCTGGATTGGAATATTCGATCATGGCTGATGGTTCCGGTGCTGCACCAAAGTCAACTCCTCGGCATGGTGGAATTGCACTATTGGGGCGCGACTCCGCATGTTTTAGAGCATGATCATGTGGAAATGGTGGAAGCGATCGCCACTCAAATTGGGGTGGCTCTGATTCAAGCTGAATCGTTTGCCAATTTAGAAGATCTCAATCAACAGTTAGAAGCACTCGATCGTACTCGGAGTAATTTGATTGCGATTACTGGGCATGAGCTTCGCACGCCGCTCTCAACGATTCAAGTCTGTCTTGAAAGTCTGGCGAGTGAGCCGGATATGTCTCCCGACTTGCGGCAGGTGATGTTGAATTCTGCACTGGTTGATGCGGAACGGATGCGGAAACTGATTCAAGATTTTCTCACCTTGTCTCGCTTAGAAAGTGGACGGGTCGAATGGCGATTTGAACCTTTGCCGCTTTGGGAATGTGTGGATTTAGCCTTGAGCAGTTTGCAAACTCGCCGCCTGACGATGAATTTGCCGCAGATTGTCACACAGCTTTCGACAGAATTGCCGCTGGTGCAAGTGGATGGCGAATGGTTGGTCGAGGTCTTAACGAAACTGCTTGATAATGCTTGCAAATTTACTGAAGCAGAGGGCAGAGTGACGATTCGGGCGGAACGCAGCAGTGACACGATGCTTGAGGTGATGATTTCTGATACGGGGCGCGGGATTGAAGAAAATCGCCTGGAAACCGTGTTCGATCGCTTTTACCAGGAGGAAGGCGCACTCCGCCGAACCACAGGCGGGACGGGGCTGGGGCTTGCCATCTGCCGTCAAATTATTACCAATTGGGGCGGCAAGATCTGGGCAGAATCGGGCGGTAAAGATTTAGGCAGTGAATTTCACTTTACGATTCCGATCGTGCCATCTGGAGAAACTAAGAGAACCGCGCAGCGAAAAAGAACTTCTCGATCGAGAGAGTAGTTTTCCTGAGGCACAAATGAAGACAAACTCGCGCCTATTAACAACTGTTACAGAATCGTTAAACCTGTAAACAGCCGATGATACGATGCCAAAAACGTTTAGAGCGAGACCTATGTCAGAAACTCTTACAGGACAAGCACCTTTGTTCGGAGGCAGTACAGGCGGACTGCTTACCAAAGCCTTAGTAGAAGAGAAATATGCCATCACATGGAGCAGCCCCAAAGAGCAAGTCTTTGAAATGCCTATGGGTGGTGCAGCCACAATGCGCCAAGGTGACAACTTGCTGTATTTAGCCCGCAAGGAACACTGTCTTGCATTGGGTGGTCAACTTCGCACGAAGAAGATTACCAACTACAAGATCTACCGTGTCTTCCCCAATGGCGAAATTCAATATTTGCACCCCGCAGATGGTGTTTTCCCTGAAAAGGTAAACGAAGGTCGCGTTGCCGTCAATAGCGTGCCACGCAACATCGGGTCTAACCCCGAACCTGCAAAGTTGAAGTTTAGCGGTCGTCTTCCTTACGATCCTTAAGTTCAGTTTGTGCGTTGAGGAGCCAAAGTTTAGCCGTCTCGGTTGAAGTTTGGCTCCTCTTGTTGTTTTGGCATACCAAACTGCCTACCTAAAAGCGAATTA
>JALOOO010000282.1 GCA_025454375.1 Leptolyngbya sp. Prado105
TTTCTTGAGCGAATCCGCGAGCGCGTAATTCATTGCAAAATGGAGCGGTGCGGCGATCTTGCCAAACGATCGCTCGATGTAAAGGCGTTCCTGTAGTTTTGTCCCAAAGTAAACAAGTTTCACGTTGCACGGTTAAACCGATCGCTTGAATCTCGTCAGTTTGAACCGCTTGAATCAGCGATCGAGTGGCATTCCAAATTTCTTCAGCATCATGTTCGACCCATCCAGGGCGCGGATAATACTGCGTCAGTTCTAGATAAGCTTGGTTTGTAATGGTTCCAGCTTGATCAAACAGAAAAGCTCGATTTCCAGTCGTGCCTAAATCGAGTGCCAGAATGTACGACATACCTGAGTGCTATGGATTACAAAACGAACAATACATCGGATCAGCAACTTGTGATGCAGTTGGATACAGTTGTTCAAATCCGCAGGTTTGACAGCGATAAAGTTCTCCTGCAATTAGCTCAGTTGGCATACTGCACCAACCGCAAGGTAATCCTCGTTTGACTTGCGCAACTGAGAATCCAGGAATGGAGCAATTTGGACATTTGGAATTTAGCTTTTTCGCTAAATCCTCTGTGGCTTGAGAAATGACTTTCATCCGAGTTGGATTGTTCATCGCTCGCATGTCGGTTTCGATCTGGACGGGTTTTGATGCTGTCTTGATCAATTGTGCTAGGGCTTCAAAATCGCCAACGCCTTTCGTAATGGTTTCGCCATCAATGATGACTAACTTGTGGTCTGGAAAACCGACCTTTTTAGCAAATTCTTGTGCTTGCTCGAAGTTAGAAACATTGCGATGACTGAAGTTTGTTTCAAGTGAGATGGCTTCACCTACGATTTCTAAATGATGAGCAAGATCAAGTAGAAGCACAATTTCACGATTGGCAGGAAGCATCGGCATCGCAGGATGTGGGGCGAAACTTCCTTCAGACGCGATCGCTAAATCCAGCCCCGTTTGCTCGATCGCTTTGAAGGCTTTTTTTCGGGCGGCTTCAATCTGATCTCCAGCCCGCTCGATTTCTCTGGTAAAGGTTCCAAACTGATCGGTGTCAAGGTTATCTGGAACAATGATTTTTATGGAAGCTAGAATCGGTGCGATCGCTTGTTCTTTGCCGTGCATCGTGGCGAGAACAGCCGTGCGATGTTTGAAGAGATCCATCAATCTTCAGCGTTTTGGAGGAGCTCGATGATTATAACTTTCTTGCGATCGGCTGATGCCGCCTAAATTGCTCTAAATTTAGCCGACTGAGAAAAGCCAATGGATACGATCGCATAAAAAGGCTTCTTCAAAATCTAGACATGATCACAGCCGCAACGCAGAATCAACGAAACCAACAAACTCCGCAACATCCAAGCGGTCTTCTCATGTACCTGCATCCGCTGCGTCAACAAATCCGCAGTCGGTTCATCACTCGCTGCGTCTACGATCGGAAACAACGATCGAGCCGTCCGCACCACTGCTTCTTGACCCTCAACCAGCAGCTTGATCATGTCATGCGCCTTGGGAACACCTGGAGTTTCAGCGATCGAGCTTAGCTTTGCATACTCACTGTAAGTTCCAGGAGCCGGGTACCCCAATGCCCGAATCCGTTCCGCAATCAAATCGACTGCCAAAGCCAACTCGGTATACTGCGTTTCAAACATCAAATGCAGCGTCTGAAACATCGGACCCGTTACATTCCAATGGAAATTATGCGTCTTTAGATACAGCGTGTAGGTATCTGCCAATAAGCGCGATAGACCCTCTGCAATCTCTTGACGCTTCGTATCTTCAATTCCGATCGAAACTTGACTAACCATATTTCTCTCCTGATCTGTCCGACTAAAATTATCCCGCAGCAAACTTGATCTCTACGCTAAATGTTGCTTAAGAACTGCTCGCGGCGCACGGCGTACTCGACACAAAATCGTCTCATGTCCCAAACGGCTGCAAGCCTCGTAGCGATGACAGCCCGAAAAGCCATAAAACTGCCCGTCCACTTCTAAAACATCGATCGGCTCTTGCAAACCAATTTCCGAAATCGATGCCATCAAGTCTTTGACTTTCTCCTGGTCGTTTTGCCGGAATAACGGACGGCGAATCTGCTGAATGGGGATCTCTTCAATTCTCATAAATCGTTCCTCGCCTGACTTCTATATCATACTCATAATGACTCCGACTTGCAACAAATTTGCTGAATTTCAATCAATCTAGAACAACCTGCGAAACTTCAGATGCTTAGCTCCTAGAATTTGGGACTGGGGATGTTCCCGAATCTTCATCACTTGAATCGAATTGCTATCGGGAGATCCGGAAGCGCGGACACGCATTGCGAAAAAAGATCACATCAAACACTCTGCGATCGACGATAATCCCACTACAATCGATCAAAGATTTCACCCCTGCCAACTTGCTAACCGGAGGCTCGACCCCCTTGGCTCTGACATTTATTCCCCGCAAACCCCTGACCCAAATTGTTCTCGGTCTAACCTGCTTCATTGGATTGACGACTCCAGCTAAAGCGCAACAAGATGTTGGCATTCAAGTCGGTATTGTCCAGCGCTTTGGCGATCGCACTCAAGACACACTGATCCTGAAAGCGAATCCGAACGATCGTTTAACCATTCGATTCGACACCAACGGCAAGCCACAAACACTCAGCGCTCAAGAGTTGAAACTCGAAATCGCAATGCAGCCCTTGCCTCAACCGATCACAGAAGAACGAGTCGTATTTAGTACCCATCGCAGCTTTGAATCTGCCGAAGACCAGGCGCAAGAATGGCGCAAACAAGGCATCGAAGTTGAAATCGCCCAGCCAGAACGCTGGCAAGTCTGGGCAAAACGCGATGTCTATAACACGCCACTCGTTCGACGGTTATTGCTCCAAAGCTTGCAGGCAAAAGGCATCCAAACCGCCCGAATCGAAAATCGAACCATTAAAGAAGTGCCTCGCCCCACTTGGGTGATTAATGGGTTCAGATATACCCGTGATGTGATTGATATCTCATCTGGATCAAATGTGATTCAAGTCGATCGCGAAAAAGACAACAACCCAAACCGCCCCTTCGGTGGAGCGCTGAGAATTCAGCCGAATGCTTACGGCAATTTCACCTTAGTTAATTTTGTCGGCATTGAAACCTATCTTAGAGGAGTGGTTCCGCATGAGATTGGAACCTGGGCTCCTCAACCTGTGCTAGAAGCTCAAGCAGTTCTCGCTCGAACCTATGCCTTGAGAAACGTGCGCCGATTCACGATCGACAATTACCAACTCTGTGCCACAACTCAATGTCAGGTGTATCGCGGTCTAGATGGAGCAGCAGCTTCGACGGATAAAGCGATCGCTGCAACTCGTGGCTTAGTCTTGACCTACCAAAACGAACTGGTTGATGCAGTGTATTCTTCAACCAGTGGCGGAGTGACTTCGAGCTTTAGCGACATTTGGCATGGTTGGGAGCGTCCCTATCTGAGAGCGGTCGTCGATTCGGTCAATCCTATGTGGGATATGCAAAATCGTAGCCTCGCCGATGAGCGAAATTTCCGTGAATTCATCAAACAGAAGAAAGGCTTCAACGAAGATGGCACTCCCATGTTTCGATGGCGCTACGAAGTTCCTATGACACAGCTTAATCAAGAGCTTCGCGATTACCTCACGGCAATTCGCCATCCGTTAGTAAACTTCAAAACGATTCAAAACATCAAAGTTATCGCTCGATCGAACGGTGGACGAATTCTAAAATCAGCCATCATTACCGATGCAGGCACAATCGAACTCGAAAAAGACGACATTCAAACCGTATTTGAAGCGCCTGCGAGTACGCTATTTCACGTCGATGCCTGGATGGACAAAAACAAAGTCAAAGGCTTCATCTTTACAGGTGGTGGCTTCGGTCACGGTGTAGGTTTAAGCCAATTTGGGTCTTACAACTTGGGACGCTTGGGCTGGTCGAGCGATCGGATTCTCAGCTTCTACTTCCCGGACACTCAACTGCAACCGATCAACAACTCGATCACGATTTGGCGCGATCGTTCCAATGAGCAAACCTCATCCCGCTAGAAAACAAAAACAGAACGCTCGATCGAGCGTTCTGCTAAAAGAAGCAGCAAGCGTAGAGAGAACGAACGTGAGAAGCGGAACGTCTCTCTACGCTTGCTAGGAATTAGTACAAATCTTCTTCTTGGTGGGTCATGATCGTGCAGTCTGACGTGGGGTAAGCCACACAGGTCAACACATAACCATTTCCAATTTGCTCATCATCCAAGAAAGACTGATCGGATTGATCAACAGTTCCTGCGGTGATCTTCCCTGCACAGGTAGAACAAGCACCTGCACGGCAGGAGTAAGGCAAGTCAATCCCTTGCTCTTCAGCCGCATCCAAAATGTACTCATCATCGGGTACTTCGATCGTGGTGTTCAACCCTTCAGTTTCGTTGATTAACGTGACCTTAAAAGTAGGCATTCGGTGGTCCTCTCTATTGTAGAAGCGGCAAAATTGCCAAAAATTCCGAAACTTAAGTTTTCCCAATCAATAGTTGAGCAACCAAGTTCGTTCCAATTCTGATACTACGGGAAAACTTGCGAGTTAAACCCGCTATTTGGCGTGATCGCTGAACGTGATTCCTAATAAATTACCGTGATTGGATCTACTTATACTTATAGGACGATAATCGGGTGCAATCGAGAGTTACAATCCTCTACTGCTTTTTTTCTTCAGGTTCAGTAAGCTACAAATCTATCCGTAGCATTGACTAATGCAGTCAGAATTCCAGTTTCCATCATTGAGTGTCCGGCATCTGGCACGACAATCAGTTCTGACTCCGGTAAGGCTTTGTGTAAGTCCCACGCTGAGGTCATCGGACAGACGACATCATATCGCCCCTGAACAATGACCATTGGGAGATGAGCAATGCGATCGCAGTTATGCAAAAGCTGATCATCGGTTTCAAAAAAACCTCGATTCATGAAGTAATGACACTCAATCCGCGCGAACGCATCGGCAAATTCATCATTGGCAAATTTACTTTGCAAACTCGGATCGACAATCAATCGACTCGTACTTCCTTCCCAGACTGACCAAGCTTTTGCCGCCCTCGATCGCGTCTCTGCATCCTCACTCGTCAAGCGCCGATAGTAAGCCGAAACCATATCGTCTCGTTCTTCAGGTGGAATCGGCTCTAAATACTTCTCCCAAGCATCAGGAAACAGCCAGCTTGTTCCTTCTTGATAGAACCAGAGAATCTCTTTGCGCCTCAGCAGAAATATCCCGCGTAGAATCAATCCGACGCAGCGATCTCGATGCGTTTGACTATATGCCAGTGACAAAGTACTGCCCCAACTGCCGCCAAAGACGACCCAACGATCGATGCCAAGATGCGATCGCAGTTTTTCAATATCACTAACCAAATCCCAAGTTGTGTTTTCTCTCAGTTCAGCATGAGGGGTGCTTTTCCCCGCCCCACGCTGATCAAAGAGAATGATTCTCCACTTTGCTGGATCAAAGTACTGACGATAAACGGGAATCGTTCCGCCTCCAGGTCCACCATGCAGAAACACAACGGGTTTGCCATCTGGATTGCCGCTCTGTTCGTAGTAGAGCGTATGCAGATCCGAGACAGGAAGAAATCCAGATTGATAAGGCGCGATCGCGGGGTAAAGTTGACGCATAGCTTACACAAACACCCGATGCTGCAAAGAAGGCATCTGCCGCCGCACCTGCTCCAATCGACCCGGTGCAATCTCTGCAATCGCTACGCCTGTCATCTCGCCTGCATCTGCCAAAATCACCCCCCAGGGGTCAATAATCATCGCGTGCCCATGCGACTGCCGCAGCGAATTGTGCCGCCCCGTCTGAGCAGGCGCAATCACATAGCAAGTATTCTCGATCGCTCTTGCCTGCAACAGCACTTGCCAATGATCTTTTCCGGTGTGTGCGGTAAATGCTGCCGGAACAAACAAAATCTCCGCCCCAAGCTGAGTCATTTGACGATACAGTTCTGGAAATCGCACGTCATAGCAAACCGATAAACCAATATTGCCAAGTTCCTTAGAGGGATAGATTGGCGGCACTCTAGTTCCGGCTACAACCGTTGCCGATTCGCGATACGTATTGCCGTCTGGCAAATTCACATCAAACAAATGAACTTTTTCGTAGCGGGCGAGATCTTCTCCATTGGGAGCGACGAGCAATGCCGTGTTGTAGACTTTGCCCGCTTCAACAGGTACGGGATAGCCGCCTCCCAAAATCGTCACCTGGAAGCGTTGCGCCATCGTTCTGAGAAACTTCTCACTCTCAATCGCGATCGCGTCAGCTTGGGAAATTTTTCCTTCT
>JALOOO010000066.1 GCA_025454375.1 Leptolyngbya sp. Prado105
TTTTCCTTGTGCTGCAACTTTTCGGCGTGGTCCCGCCATCGATTGCTCCTCTTGCTCAAAATTCATTGGATGATCGGTCGTGAAAGACGACATTGACAACGCTGTGTGTGTATGATGTGAGGGGTTGAGGTGTCGTCGTGAAAGAATGGTTGATCCAGTATTTGATTACGATGCATAAGTTATAGTCATATGTTAAAGGTATGACGTCAACAGAATTCTCAAAGGCGAAGGCGCGATTTCTGAGTCGATCGAGGAAGTTCAGGGTAACATAGCCGAGAATAGGCAAATGCTACCGCAAGCCGAATCGAACCTAAGTGAAATTACGATCATCCCGGACTCAAACCTCGATCGCTAAACCGATTCGGGCACTCTGAGACGGATGGCGATATTGCAGTATTGGATTTGCTTATGATCCCACGCCCCAGTCTCCTGATTGTCACTTGTGCGGCTTGTCTTAGCGTGTCTGCGCGATCAGTGGAGGCGAGCCAACCCCGCAATTTAGCAGCACCCATTTTGGCAAAATCGGGTCAGCAAGCAAAACAACCGATTTGGGCATCTCCGCTCGTTTTAGGAGGTGTTGGCGCAGCCGCGATCGTTGGGGCTGCTACCGTTGTCATCTTGAAACGCACCGGGCGATCTCCTGAAGTTTTGGAGCCGATCACGCCCGAAGTCAAATCAATCACTCCACCTCCTCCCTTGAGTGTTGCGACTCTAAATGGATCAACGCTTGTTTCAGAACTTCCAAATCATCGAAACGGAAATGGTAAATCTGAGATCAAACCTCAAACTGAGTCCTCTGAGGTACGCACCCAAGTCGCTGATTTGCCACAACCTCAAGTTGTGGAGACTCCAAAACCTCAAGTCGCTGATTTGCCACAACCTCCTGTCCCGGAACCGCAGCCCAAAATTGAGGAAACGACGCGACTCGCGAGGGTCAATATCGTCGATGAACTGATTCAAGATCTGCGATCACCCGATCCTGCCAAACGCCGGAAAGTAATTTGGGAATTAGGGCAACGTGGAGATACAAGAGCAGTTCAACCACTCGTCGATTTACTGATCGATTCTGATTCTAAGCAGCGCAGCCTAATTCTCTCAACGCTTTCGGAGATTGGAACTCGAACTTTAAAACCAATGACTCGCGCGCTTGCGATTTCACTGCAAGACGAAAACTCAGAAGTGCGGAAAAATGCGATTCGAGATTTAACTCGTGTGTATGACATGGTTTCGCAGATCAGTAACTTATTGCATAAAGCGACTGAAGATTCAGATACCGATGTGCAGGAAACGGCGAAATGGGCATTGGGACAATTGAATCGAATTCGTCCAATTCCAAACGACAATTTACCCAAATTAAAGAACTCAGTCAGTCCACCTGAGAGTCTGCCTTAAGTATTTATGTGATTTGAGCAACCTTCGATACAGATTTCTCGCCGAGATCCCGCCAAAATTACGATGTGTCCTAGAGTCAAATCACCATAACTTCGGCTCCCTTGCGGGAGCTATTCTTTTTTAAAGACTTAGTGCTTAGTATTGATAGCTTTTTTGTTGTGTAGGAGAACCTTTGAGCATTAGCGTTGTAGAAGTTCTTCTAAAATTGCAAAACGAGGAGTGAGCCTGAGCTTAACCCCTCGTGCTAAAAATTCGATCGAACTTCACTAATTCACAACTTCTGCAAGTTCAACCACTTGTCCCGTAAAGTCTTTGACCAGAAAGTTTAAAGGTTTTTCACGGCGGATTTTGTGCTTGATACCGCGAGTTTGAACGCGAAGCAGAATCTGATCGAGGCAATCTCGATCGAAACACACATGCCGTTGCCGATCTTTTTCACCGATCGTTGCACCAGAAATTACATGCAACTGGGTATTTTTCTTGAGTTGATACCACAGCCCATCATTTCCATTGCCACGTGCCGTTGTACTCCCCATCGAACCAGAGAGATACATCGGATTCACGCCTGCCGTTCCCAACGACTGTTCGTAATTGTAGTAATAATGCAATGGAATCTCAGCCACCGCGAGCTTCAACATCCCTTCGTAAAAATCACGCGCACTCTCGATATCTGAAACCATCACCGTATGAACCTTCGGAGCGCTTGTCAGGAAAAGCCACATTGCCACAGCATATGCGCCGAGCAACATCACCATGATGCCTTGAGTTGAGAATAAACTATCCATAGATTAAAAAGACTAACGCAACGGGCTGAGTTACAGAAGAAGTTTACTTATTCTATCAATACGAATCTGAACGTATCCGTAAGCTTTAGTAAATCACAATCTTTTTGAGCGATCGTCTTGTAAAAAAACGTGCCATTTTCCATTCAGCCTGTATATAGTTATTAATCCGACCTTGACATTCTTATGAAAGCTGTAGCGGTTCCAACTTTTCCAGAGGCAAATCATCCTATCATTAAAGCGCTGTTTCACCACAGCGACCAGGAATTGCTGACGCTATTTCAGCGCTATCCTGACTCTGGGCAATTCTTTACAGCGCTGTTTTGTCGCTACAGTCCAATGGTCTATTCGCTGATTCAGCGATCCGCTCGATCGCCTGTACAAGCCGAATATCTACTCGCACTAATTTGGCGGCATGTGTTTCATGAATTGGCAGGCGTTGATTTGCGAGTGTTTAGTCAGAGTGGCTCGACTTTTCAAACCTGGCTGTTAGCAGTGACTGCATCCGGAATTAATGAGGCAGAATTGCCCTCAGTTGAAGAAATTCACTACGACATTCGCCAAGCTTCTCCGCCATTCTGGTGTTATCTCGATCGTGCTTTAGAGCAGTTGCCACCCTTGACTCGGTTGATGATTGTCATGGCGCAAACCTTCCACTGGGGCGAAACCCGGATTGCAGCCTACTTGCAGGCAGAAGGCGAACAGATCGAGTCTGATCAAGTTAAAGAGCATTTGCAAGTTGGGTACAGAGCGTTAGAGAAACTTTTGCCGGACGATATTAGAACGATCTATCTTGGTGGGAATGCTTTAGATCAGGAGTCGGCTTCCGAATCGGAGGCAGATTTTGATCCAAGCCTAGAAGAAATCGAATTTTTCTAATGTTGAAACTTGCCCAATCGATCGCGCTTAGCGTGCTAATCAGTTCCGTTCTGGCTTCCTCTAGCCTCGCGTCTTCGCTCAATGAACAACTCCGGATTCAGATTAATAAAGGCACGCAGGGAAATGTTCGCCAAACCGCCGATCGCGCTGTTGAAGCTGGAATTCAGGCACAACAGTCGGGCGCACTCGATCAAGCGATTTCACAGTGGAACCGCGCCCTTGATCTGTATCAACAAATCGGCGAAACCGCAGCGCAGGGAAGAATTTACGATTTGTTAGGCATGGCATATATCCAGATTGCTCAATTGGACAATGCTGAGAATGCCTTTCGGCGCAGTTTAGGTTCGGCACGCGACGAGGGCAATACCATTCGGCAAATCTATGGCTACAACAACGTCGGGCAAGTGATTTTGCAGCGTGGACAAACCGTTGAAGCAGCAAACTCTTTTGCTGAAGGGGTAAGAATTGCTCGGATTGCAAAACATGATGCAGGCTTGGGACTCTCTCTCAGCAATCTAGGATTGGCAACTTACGCGCAAGGGAAATATCGAGACGCGATCGCATTGCTTGAACAGGCAAGAGGTTTCCGAGATCAGAAGAAAGATCCGATCGGAGCGGCGAATACCCTGAACAATTTGGGAGATGCTTATCAGGCGATCGGCTCCTTTGCAATGGCGTATGCGGCTCACGATCGAGCGATGACTTTGGCGCAGCAGGGCGGCGACCCGGCAAATCAGTTCCGGGCATTTGACGGCATGATGATGGCAAATCGCGGCATGGGTCAAGAGAATCGCTTTACCGAGATGCTCAATCAGCGTTTAGCAATGGCAAATCGCAGTAATGATGCTTGGCAGATGCTGAATTCTCTAAAAATGGTGGCGCAGCACCAACAGCAGCAGGGAAAACTGGCAACGGCTGAAAACTATTATCAGCAGGCGTATTCAGTCGCGAGAAGATTAAACGCGAGTCGTGAACAGACCTTTTTGAGAGATCAACTGGGACAACTGCGATCGCGCAAATTCAGATGGCAACCGCGCTAAGACAAGTCAGGAAGTCTGTGCCCCATGAACTTTTCCATTGGGCATAATCGCCCCTTGAAGATTGGCTCCGGTCAGCTTTACCATCACGCGATCTTCAAATCCCACTTTCGCACCCTGCAAATTCGCTCCTCGCAAATCTGCTCCGCTCAAATCCGCTCCAATCAAATTTGCCTCTCTCAGATCTGCGCCACATAAATTTGCTTCTAACAAATTTGCCCGGAACAGGTTGGCTTTCTCTAATGTCGCGCCTTCTAGATTTGCTTTGTGCATGAAGGCATCGCTCAAATCCGCGCGAGTCAGGTTTGCACGACTCAAGTTGTAGCCAGACAAGTCTTTTTCTTTCAAGTTCTGCCCGCTCAAATCTCTGCCCGTCATATCTGCCATATGCGGGCGTGCAGGAGTCTTGGGCGGCTGGTGGTATTCAGCGCGATAGTGAGATTGGCGATAGTAGTTTTGATCGCTAGTTGATTTCTGAGTGTTGGCAACCCCTGCTGATTATTCCTGTTCAGAATGATTGGCATCCTGAGTCTGTTGATAGTTGTGGCGGGGATAAGGTTGATAAGTGTAGTAATTGGGACGAGGATTCGAGGACTGTTTCTCTGAGTGCCCGCTTGTGGAATGTCCGTTAGCCGAATGCCCGTTAGCCGAATGTCCGTTCGTTGAGTGCCCATTCGACGAATGTCCGTTTGTGGAATGCCCATTCGTCTGCCGCCCATTCGTCGAGTGCCCGTTGTGATGCCCCGTCGAAGATTGCGTCGGGGGACGGTAATAGTAGGACTGATAATACGTTTGTTGCGATGGCTTAGGCTGTGCCGCAGGCTTTTGTGCGGTGCCGTTTTTGTGATGCGATCGCAGGATATCTCGGGCTTGATTCAATTCCTTGATTTTCGCTTCAGCTTTTTGCACCAAGCGAGGATTGTCTTTTGGTACTCGATCGGGGTGCCAAATAAACACCAAATCCTTATAAGCCTGAGTCACCTCTTCCATGGATGCCCCAGGCTCTAGTCCCAATAATTGATAGCAGCGTTCTAGCTCACCCATCTACTTCACCATCCCGCTTCGATCAACAGCATAACTGTGATTACTCACTCACTCATTCCTCCATTGAAGAACGAAGTAGAAAGCTTGCCTTGCCTCAGTGTAAACGGTTCTTCGGTTGCCTGTCTCAGAATAAAGAGTGATTTAATCTCGTTAACCCACTGATTAGATTTATTAATTGAATTAAAAAGGGAATGAAGCTCACCCTATGGTGTCTGAGGCTTCATTCCCAAAATTGAGATGGAATTGAAATTTAACGGAAAATTCCGAAGATGCCGAGTGCTGGACCTAAGACAGAGCCAATGCCTTCCGTGAAGGTTTGGAATCCAGTCTTCCCGACGACGATCGTATCGCCCGCTTGTAGGGGTGGATTTTTAGCCTGATCAATTCCGCGAGAGAAGTCTAGAGCGATTTGTCGCCGTTCGACTGCTCCGTTCGGTTGCAATCGGATAAATTCCACTGAACTTCTGCGCGCCCCTCGCGCAAACCCACCCGCTGCTAAAAGCGCTTGATTCATCGTTGTGTATGGCGGAATTTGAATGGCACCTGGTTTTTCAACCTGACCCACGACATTCACGGTAATCAGTTCGGGGGAAATCACTCCACGTCCCATGATGGCAGCATCTTCCGGTGTAACTCCAGCAGTTGCCATGGGGACGATAATGCGATCGCCTTCTTGCAAAATGATGTCTTGCTTACCGTCGCCTTCTCGGAGCAAACTCATTAAGTTGACTCTAATGGTTTGCTCACCGCTCGAAACGGTTCGTCTCACTTCAATGTCGCGAATGTTCGCCCGCTGAGTGATGCCGCCCGCTTGCTGAAGTGCCCGTGTGATCGTCGGAGCCTTCAAGCGTTGCGTAATGGTTGTCGGTTGACCTGGAGTCGTCGCTACAGCAGGATCTGTCTGAGAGATTGACTCCCCTCGAACCGTTTGTGGTCCGGGACGGTTGACTTCGCCTGCCACAATAATGCTGATGGGACGATCGAAGCTTGCGCCTAAACTAGAGGTTGCCAATTCACTCGATTGGTCAAAATTCATCGCTGTTGAAGCGGGGACAATCACACTGTCGCCATCTCGCAACTGAACATCTTGACCCAAATCACCGCCTTTCAAGAGTTTCGCTAAGTCAACCTTAAAAGTCTGAGTGCCACCGCCACCGGGACGACGACGCACGACTTCAACCTGTCTCAGGTCTGCTGATTGCTTGATTCCACCTGCCATTTGAATCATGCGGCTCAAGGTTGGAATTCCAATATCGTTGAGCGTGGTCGTGTAAGTTCCTGGGCGCGCGACTTCACCCGATACTGCTACCTGAATCGGACGAGCCGTTAATAAACTCACGGTAATAACTGGACGGGTCAGATACTCACTGTAGCGCCGTGCCAATGTATCGGATGCTTGACGCATCGTTAATCCTTGCACCACGACTCCGCCTGCTAGCGGTAGGTTGATCGAGCCATCAGACATGACTTGATATTCACCGCTATATTCTGGGACACCGAAGATGTCGATCTTCACTCTGTCACCGGAGCCGAGTAAGTAACCTTCATCGACTCGAACCGGGGCTGGACTTGAAGCCGCTGCCGGGGTTCGAGTGGGCGCGGTTTGCGCGATTGCAGGAGCCGCAATTGCGGTCAATCCAAGTAGCGTTGCCATCATCAGCGGGTTAGGCTGAGCCTTTTTCCAATCCATAGATCTGATAAATCTCCTAAGCACAAACAGTCCGAGTCAGTTGCGCGATCGCACTTTGATACACCCCAAGCGTTTCCTGATGCACACGTTCTACCCGTAACCAATCTAGGTTGGTTTGGGCACGCTGCCTCCAATTTTCTAATTCGTCTCGATGAGTCAGTAACCCGGAGAGCGTTTTAGAAAGCGTCGCACTATCTCTGGGGGGAATGAGTTTCCCAGCGGTTCCTCCGTCTAAGACTTCTGGAATTCCGTCTACGCAGGTTGCGACGATCGCGCATCCTGCTTCCCGTGCCTCTGAAAGCACTAACCCAAAGGGTTCTTGCCGCGAGGCAAGCACAAACACATCTGTCGAAAGCAGATAGCGCTGCGGTTCCGCTTGGAAGCCCTCAAAGTGAATCCGTTCGCGGTGAGGACTTTTCCTGGCTCGACGCTCAAACGCCGCCCGATGCGGACCGTTTCCTACTAAATATAGATGGGCGGTAGGATGTTCGTCAGCTATCTGCACAAAGGCTTCAAGTAAGTCGCCAATTCCCTTACGAGGATAGAGTCCGGCGATAGTGGTGATGGCAGGACGCTTCAAGGGTAAGGGTTTGACGAGATCGAGTGGGGTCTGTCTGAGGCTACCAATGGTGCCATTTGCCACAACATGCAGCTTCCGTATAGGAATGCCACGATGTTGCATCGATCGTGCAACGGACTGGCTGACGGCAATGACGTGATCGGCGATCCCCATTAAAATTGCATGGCGTTGCCATTCGTTGTGAACGGTTGAAACCAAAGCATAATCAGAGTCTCCACGGAGAAGCTTTCCTAGAATTACGCCTGTCATCATGTGGGCATGAACAATATTAGGTAAGAATTCTTGCGTAATTTCTCTAAATCTTTTAGTGATATTGACTACCCCAATTGGAGAGCGGGAAACTTTTAGGGTAAAATGCCGGATCTGATATTGCTTCATCAAATTTTCATGATCGCCGCCACTCGATACGATCGCGACTTCAAACCCAGCGTGCGCTTGCGCACAGGCAAGATCGATAGCGGCATTGACAATCCCGTTGCCGATATCCTGAGTGTGGTTAAGGACGTGAAGAATCCGCATCTGAGCAAGTCTGCAAAAGGGTTTCCACAAGCGTTTGGTATTGATCGACAATGTGGTCGCGCTCAAAATCTAGGGAGCGCTGTTTGAGAAAGGTGAAATTGATTGGCGCTTCGATCGTGTCCAAAATCGCAGTTGCCATATCTGCGGGATCAGCAATCCTAACTAGCTTACCGTATTTTCCCCCAGCTAAGATTTCAGCGGGACCGCTCGGACAATCGGTTGCGACAACAGGGGTTCCACAGGCAAGCGCCTCTGCAACAACATTGCCAAAGCCTTCAAATTCTGAGGACAGTACAAACAGTGAGGCGTTGGCTAGGTAAGCATAAGGATTTTCTATAAATCCGGGCAAAGCAACGTCTTGCTCCAATCCAAGTTGCTGAATTCTTGCCTCTAATTGACTGCGTTGGTCGCCTTCACCCAAAATGATTAAGCGTGCCGGACGGATTGCACGAACTTTTGCAAAAGCTTCAATTAATGTAAAAAAGTCTTTCTGGCTGACTAATCGCCCGATTCCTAAAATCACTGGAAGTTCTCTAGGTTGGAACCAGGGATGATCTAGAGGTTCTTGACTTTTCTGAAAGATATCGGGCGTGACTACAGGATTGTAAATGACTTGAATTTGCTCAATTGGAATTTGGGTAAGCTCTGCAACATCCTGTGCCGTGCCTTGTGAGGCGGCCACGATCGCATCAGATTTAGGATAGAGCCAGCGCACCATTCGCGATCGCACTTTGCCAAGCGTCATACCTTGATGATTTTTGAATTGTGCGGATAAATAAGTCTGAACGCACATCACAATTCGAGTGGGAGCGTTTCCACGTGCCCACCATGCCGCACTTAAAATATCTAACGCTGAAAATAAGATTGCAGGTTGCTCAGTTTGTAGATAGCGACGGAGTGCCAGCGTTTTGGTGATCAGAACTGGAAATTTCGCTTGCAAATCGACAATCCGAACTTCAGGCGGGACTTGATTCAGGTAGGCTCCTTTCGCTTCTGCTAACACCAAATCAATGTTCCAACCCCGTTTCGCTAACCCAATCGCAAGGTAAAGCATGGCACGTTCGGCTCCACCCCCTTCTAAAGCAGGTAAAAATACACTAATTAAAGGAGTGGGGGTCAACATGCGGCTTGGCAAAAGATCGGGTTCAGTTTGAAGAGATTTTTCTCAAGATTCATCTTCCCAGAGTTGGAAATACTGAGATGCGGAACACACTACAGTCGAGCCTCTAAATACTGATGAATTTGAGCATTTGTTTCTGTAAGTCGAAATCTTTGACTCGCTTGCTGTTGAGCGATCGCGGCAATTTTCGCTGTTTCTTGTGAGTTTTGGCGACAGGACTCGATCATATCTGCCAGTTCTTTCGCATCGCTGGGTGTTGTGAGCCATCCATTGATCCCGTGATCGATTAATTCTGGGGCTGCACCTGCTTTGGCAGCGATCGTCGGTTTGCCGCAAAGCATGGCTTCAACGATGACTCGTCCAAAAGGTTCTGCGGCAGTCGATGTATGTGCCACGAGGTCACAAGATTTCATCAGCGAAATAATATCATTGCGAAAGCCTAAAAATTTGACGCGATCGCCGAGTCCAAATTGCTGTACCTGTTGTTGCAATTGCTGAACATAATCCTGTTCTCCGAACAGTGCGTCTCCGACAAAAATCGCGCCCACCTTTTCATCGCAATACTTTAAAGCTTCAAGTAAAACATGCTGCCCTTTCCACGGAGACAATCGGCTGAAGTGTCCGACGACAAAGCGTCCTTCTAGTCCGATTGGCGATCGCGCTTCAGTTTGATAGGGTTCAATCTCAAATCCGTTGTAAACCACTTCAACTAAAGCAGGATTGCCGCCTGCTGTGATAAAAGCATCTCGACTCGCCTGCGAATTCGCAATTACTAACTTGGCGCGATTTGCTAGAAGAACTGCCAATCGTCGATTCGTGTTGCTGAAATGTTCAGGAGAGAGAATGTCGTGAAGATGATAAACCAGGGAACGATGAGAGAAGCGACTCGCAATTGCACCCATCACTAAAGCCTTTTGCGTATTCGCATAAATCGCGTCGTACTGACGACTCAGCGTAGCCACACGAACTGCCAAAGGAATAAGCTGTCCCAAACTCATCAATCCTGCGATCGCACCGCTGGACTTACGAACTGCGATCGAACGCTTCGCCAATACTCGAACTGGAATATGGTGCTGCTCCAGTCGTTTCCGGAAGTCACCATCCTCGAACAGTCCAACTAAACACGACGATCGATAATTTTTTGCAATATCGAGCAGACAGAGTTCTGCGCCTCCAGATTTACCCGTTTGGTCTAGGAATAAGAGTTTTTTCACGCTTCGATCCAAGAGATCTATGCTTCAGATGATTCCAGCCAAGTGTAAATTCGGTCAAGTTGTTCGATGGTAATCAGTCCGTACTGCCAAAGAATCATGGGCAACGGTCCCGGATTTTGCTCCCGATAGCGCAAGGCTAAAGTGATTGAGGAGGTAGAGAGTGACAGTTCTTCTTGTAAAAAGCGGATAAATTTTGAATGAGTCGCGGTCAACATCAGATAAATACCTCCAGATGGACGGGGGTTTTGCACAGAATCGAGTGAGTCCAATTATGGAAAAGACAGGCTAAATTGATCTGCTGAAGTAGCCAGTGTGTAAAGTGGATGCCATGCGCTAAACAAGTGTTAAAAAAGCACGATCTTGGCAAGTGAGTCCAGAATCAAGGCAAGTCTGAGTTGAATGAGCAGATCTTAAGGGTCTTTCGCTTCTGTTGAGCGAAATTGCGTAAAAGTGTTAGAGAATCAAGCTAAATCGCGCAGGGCAATCTAAGTCGTAATACAGACTATAAGCGTAAATTTTGTTTAACGAAAGCATCTCTATCAGAAGTTAGATTGCTGAGTGTCACAAGAAACATCATGTTTATGTATTTGTGATCAATTTTTATCAATATTTGTTGATGAAAATTGAGTGTAAGACATCACACAGGGACACTTTCATTTCTTCCAAAAAAGTTAAGATTTGAATGAAATGAGTTAAGAAATTGTAAGAAACTTAGCTATTTTTGCAGCAGTTTAACAATCAGCCGATCGCCGACCTTTAGACCCAGTTCAGCCGCTCGCCCTGCTCGAAGTTCAATCACCTGGTCGATATCCCCTGTTTCTGGACCGTAAGTGGGACAGGGATCGGCTTTGCAAGGCGGAACATTTTCAGAGATAAACTGAATTGTGCCATTTCGCAGAAATAGCATGTCGAGCGGAATTAAAGTATTTTTCATCCAAAACCGAGTTGGACGAGGCGGATTAAAGGGAAACAGCATTCCGCGATCGTCTGCCAAGTTTGTGCGATACATCAGACCTGTCACTTGTTCTTCAGGTAATTTTGCGACTTCAAGCTGGATTGTCTGATTCCCGACTTGGAAAAAGGCGGAGAGGGGCAAAACCTGACCCAGTGATTCTTCACTCAATGATTCTTCACTCAAGGGCGGGTTCGATTGAGTCGGAGAGGGCTTTGCTTGTGTTGTAGTCGAGCAGCTTGCTATCAATAAGCCTAAGCTCAACCAGAGAAGAATTTTTTGATAGTTCATGATTCTCGTAAGACGTAACCAACACCACGAACGGTCTGAATCAGACGTTTCTCGCCCTCGTCTTCAATTTTGAGGCGAAGATATCGAATATAAACTTCAATGACATTGGATTCGCCTACAAAGTCATATCCCCAGACATTTTCGAGGATCTGTTCGCGGGTGAGGACTTCGCGCGGATGCTCCATGAGATATTTGAGCAATTCGTATTCTTTCATAGTTAGGTCGATCGCTCTGCCATTGCGCAAGGCTTGCCGAGTCGCAAGGTCTAAAACCAAATCTCCAAACTTCAACTGCTCGGTACTCGGAATATCGGGTTTGAGATAAAGCTTCACGAGTTTGAGAAATTCCTCTGTCCGGTAAGGCTTAAGAAAATAATCATCGGCTCCAGCTTCAATACAGGCGACGCGATCTTCAACTGCATCGCGTGCCATTAAGAGCAAGACTGGAATTCGAGTTCCACTGGTACGGAGGTTGTGACAAAACGATAAGCCAGAATCGCCATCAAGTAAGCGATCGACAACGATTAGAGCGGGATGTTTTTCGATCGCTTGTTTCAAGCCCAAGCGAGCGTCATGAGCCACGATCGTCTCATAGCCCGATTCTTGCAAATCTAAGCTGACATGGTTTGCCAACGCTTCATCAGTTTCGATAATCAGAACGCACGGAGTGGCATCTGCAATACTCATAGAGTGCGAGCCTCGCATGAAAATTCAGCCTATTCTAACCATAGACGGCAAATTTGGAAAAAGTGCCCACCTAAACAATGTCCTTAGCTTTCGCTTGGGGTCGGTTTCGCAACATGGGCAACACCCCAACCGAGTTTCTCACGCAGGACGCTAAAAAATTCAGGCGGACGCAGGCGGACAAACCTTGCCCGATAAGGCGCTTTTTTCACACAAACGTGATCGTCTGGCAATACGTAAGACCCAGCATTGCCATCTGCGGTTAAGACTAATCGATGTGGAATTGCCGGATAAATTGTAACGGGGTCGCGATTCGGAAACACCAGCGATCGAGAAGCCAGAGAATGCGGACAAATCGGCACCAGAATCATCACGGGAATGCCTGGGACAATCACTGGTCCGCCAGCCGATAAAGCGTAAGCTGTCGAGCCAGTCGGGGTGGAAACGATAATCCCATCTGCTGCGATATCCACACGATTGTGCCTGCCCACACTAATCTCAAAGTGACACATGCTGGTCAAAGGTTCGCGATGCAGCACGATTTCATTCAGGCACAAGGCTTCCCAGAGCATGGCATCCTCTCGGATGATTTGCACATGCAGCATGGTACGTTCTTCGATTTCGTATTCTTCGGCGAGCAGTGCGTCGATCGCTTCTGGCAATTGATCCAACAAAATCTCGGTCAAAAACCCCAAATGTCCTGTGTTCACAGCAAGTAGGGGCACATCACAGGGGGCAACCTGGCGAAATGCAGAAAGAACTGTGCCATCGCCGCCAAGGACGATCGCAAATTTCATCTCAGAACTAAATCCAGGTGGAACTAAGCGATCAATGGGAGTGTGACAGATTGGACTTTCAGGTGAAGCATATCCAAGGATTCCGCCTGCACCCGTTGCCAATGTCACCTCCCAGCCAAGCGATGTCAGCTTAGCTTTCAAATCGATGGCAACTTGACAAGCGATCGGCTTGTCGTCGTTGTAGATAATGCCAGCTTTCGGCACACGCAAAACCCTGCGAAACAGTGATGAATTTTAATTTTAGAATCGGGGATACGCTTTTTTTGTACGCTCTTTCTTTTTCTTCGCTTGTTCTTGGGCGTATTCGACTTCCTTGAGCTTCTTCATGATTCGGCTGAAATACTCTTGGAGATAGGATTCTAGCGTCGTCATGTCTTGAGGATTTAAGCCCAAAATTTCATACGTTTCGTCCATTGCAGCCGTTAACGGCTTTCCAGTTGCGACAACCTCAGTAAAGGCTAAGCGATCGGCAATATTCCAAGTCCATTGAAAAAATTGGGCGATACTGCGCGAAACTCGCACGATCGCGATCGGTGTTTTGGTGACTTTAGCTTGTTTGCCGGACAGTCGCTCACAAACTTTGATAATCTCGTCTGCGCTCCAAGCTTTTGAACCCACGACTGGGAGCGTTTTGCCAATCGATTCTGGAACTTTTAAGGCTTGGACGGCGAATTTTGCAATATCGATCGTATCCATATAAGCTGTTGGAGCCGTATTTCCCATGACCCAAACGCCCTGCCCTTCCAGGATCGGAATCGCATATTGACCAATTAAGCCCTGTAAAAATCCGCAAGGGCGAAGAATTGTATAGTTTAATCCCGATTCTGCTAAAAATTTCTCAGTACAAGTTTTAATTTCCATCAGAGGAACTTTGGGAAATTTCTCGGCATCGAGAATAGAAAAGAAAATATAGCGATCGATTCCTGCGTTCTTTGCCGCCTGGATCAGGTTAACTTTGCCTGTCCAGTCTATGTCTTTAATGCTGAGCGAATCGGTTGCTCTCGCGGTCGCTGCATCGATAATTGCGGTCACACCCTCTAGCGCAGCAGGTAAAGTGTCTGGGTTACAGAGATTGCCTGCGACGAGTTCCGCTCCCCACTCTTTTAGAAAAGCAGCTTTTCGAGGACTTCGCACTAGACAACGAACTTTGTATCCCTCATCTAGGGCGCGTCGAGTAATCTGCCTGCCTAAAGTGCCTGTTGCACCTACTATCAATACGCTCATGAGGGGTTTTGTGACAAATTGTTAACTTTTCGATAAATTCTATCAGAAATCTTGGCGTTGAATCGCTGAAAGTACGATCAAGTTTCAAGATCCCCAATCGAACATTCCTAATCGTATCGTGGATTAAGGAATGTAACTAAGACTGTACGCTAGGCTAGGAGAGCGATCGCTTAAAGAATGTCATGCAAAATCTCAATCCTGCTGAAGCCGATCAATGTGATGTTCAGCACCCTGTCAATTTGAATCATATTCGCTCTCTGCACCGCGATTTGCTGAGTGTAGAGAAGTCTCAGCGGATGGCGGAGTTTTTCAGCTTACTCGGCGATGCGAATCGTTTGCGGATTCTCTCGGCGCTTGCAGTTCAGGAATTGTGTGTGTGCGATTTAGCGGCGGCAGTCAAGATGTCAGAGTCAGCAGTATCTCATCAACTGCGAGCGCTGAGATCGATGCGAATAGTGGGGTATCGCAAACAGGGACGGAATGTTTTCTACTCGCTGAAAGATCACCACGTGTTTAATCTTTATCGTGAGGTTGCCGAACATTTAGACGAGGAGGAGTAAGAATCCTCACTCCCCTCACACATTTCTATTCTTCTCCACCTTGGAGTTTGAGGAGCAAGAAACCAAGCGACAACCCAACCAAAATGAGGGTAAACGCTAAAAATGCAGTGTTAAAAATTTCGCCAGCCATAGTGTGAATTCTCCTCTTAAACAGCGATTTCGGTGGGTCATCTGTAAGTATTGTAAAGCAGTTCAGTCACGCCTTAGAACACGATGCCTCGTTTAGTTATTTCAATGGGCGACCCTGCGGGAATCGGTGCAGAGGTCATTCTTAAAGCGCTTGTCGATGTTTCAGAAGCTGAAATTACGATCGTCGGAAATCGCAACATCTTCCTCGAAACCTACGATCGTTTAGATTCTGCCGCCAATCCTGAAACGTTAAACATTCTCCATGTCGAAACTCCCGGTTCAATTACGTTTGGAGTCGGTGACGCAACCAGTGGAGAAGCCGGATTTCGATATTTAGAAACGGCGATCGATCTAACTTTAAGCGGTGAATTTGATGCGATTGTGACGGCTCCCATTGCCAAATCAGCTTGGGCATCTGCCGGACATATTTATCCCGGTCAAACCGAACTTTTAGCTGAGAAAGCGGGAGTCGATCGGTTTGGCATGATGTTCGTTGCCAGGTCGCCGCATACAAATTGGGAACTTCGCGCACTGTTGGCAACCACGCACATTCCTCTCCGTCAGGTTTCTGAGAAATTGACTCCTGAAGTTTTGACCCTCAAGCTAGATTTACTGATCGAATCGTTACAGCAGTCTTTTGGAATTTCTCAGCCTCGGATCGCGATCGCTGGCTTGAATCCCCACAGTGGCGAACAGGGGCAGCTTGGACGCGAGGAACTCGACTGGATAGAAGATTGGCTCGAAGCAATGCGACAACGTTTCCCACAGGCGAAATTAGAAGGACTGCTGCCGCCTGATACGATGTGGGTGAAACCGGGGCAGGCTTGGTTTGGTTCGGCTCAGGTCAATGCTCACGATGGCTATCTAGCGCTCTATCATGACCAAGGCTTGATTCCTGTGAAATTGATGGCATTCGATCGCGCGGTAAATACCTCGATCGGGCTTCCCTTTATTCGGACATCGCCGGATCACGGGACAGCGTTTGACATTGCCGGAAAAGGAATTGCCGATGCAACCAGTATGAGAGAAGCGATCGAGTTCGCAATTAGACTTGCGAAATGTAAAGCATTATCTCAACTTATGAAGGCAATTTAATCTAAAAATAGTTATCTACAGCACAATCTGTCAAACCTTAAGAAGGCAAGGCTTTTGAGTTCACTCATTCGGAATTCATCAAGAGAAATGATGTCAGGATTTGATGACTTTAGTAACACTTCGTAAACTTTTGCGCCCAAAATGAGTTAGAAAATAGAGAGAATTCAGTATATCTCACTACAGATTTCAGCCGTTTTGAGGAGAGTAATGGCTGATCGTATTGAGGATTGATGCTCCGAACTCTCGCTACTTGGTTTGTCCCCAAATAGATTTCAATCTTCGATTCCCAGATTTCTCAAATGAAGGTAGACCCATGCTTCAGACAGCACAATACTCGCTTTGCATGATTCAAGACGAGGTACGGCAACTTATCGATCGCGGCGTTGTGAGCCGACATCAACCGATTTACACGCTTTGCAAACACATTCCGGCTCGTGAATGGGTACGCTTTGAGGCTGAGTTAGAGCGATTTGACTTCCTGTTGCGCGATCGCATTGGTGATTTGATGGCGCAGGAATGCTGGGACAATGACTAATCAGGACTAGAGCAATCAGAACTCAGAAAAATAAAGCGATTTTCTGAGTTCTGACTCTTCTTAGGCTCGACTGCCTGTAAACACTTTTTCTGCGTCTCCCGTCATATAAATTCGACCCTCGGCTGTCCATTCAATGTCGAGACATCCGCCGGGTAATTCAATCGTGGCGCGTCGATCGCACTTCTCATTGAGAACGCCTGCGACCAATGATGCACAGGCTCCTGTGCCGCACGCGAGTGTGATTCCGGCTCCTCTCTCCCAGACGCGCATTTTGAGATAGTCCGATCGCACAATTTCAATAAATTCGGTGTTGGTTCGTTGAGGGAACACTGCATGATGTTCAAACAGGGGACCAATTTTTTCAAGGTCGATCGCGGCAACATCCTCGACGAATGTGATGCAGTGAGGATTTCCCATGCTTACACAGGTCACATTCCAGGTTTGTCCTGCGACTTCTAACGGTTGATTTATGATTTTCTCGCCTATCAGGGTGGTTGGAATTTCGCTTGCGAGGAGGCGTGGCTCCCCCATATCGACGGTGATTTTCCCATTTGCTTCAAACTTCGGCGTGATTATTCCTGCCAAAGTATGGATGTGATATTTTTCTTGGAATTTTCCGGTTTCTGTCGTTTCCAGGTCTGCGAGAAATCTTGCCATACAGCGAATTCCATTGCCGCACATCTCTGGCTCTGAGCCATCGGAGTTAAAGATTCGCATGGTGTAGTCTGTGCCGTCTTGACCAGGAAGTGCAAAAATGACTCCATCTGCCCCAATTCCAAAATGTCGATCGCACCAGTCGATCGCTTGATCAGGTGTGAGCTTCGGCTCGATTGAAGCGCGATTATCAATCAAAATAAAATCGTTTCCAAGCCCGTGATACTTCGTAAATTCGATCGCCATAATTCAAAACTGTTTAGGATACGGTGAATTGAGGCACTCTAGTAAATTAGAACGATTTCGATCGAGGACTTTTCCCCAATGAGTATTGAACTAGATACCGGATTGCCAAGTACTCGTCAGATTCAGACGATTATTCGTGAAGAAAAAGAAGTTGAGATGAAACTTTCAACCGGAGATTTACTCACGGGGAAGGTTCGCTGGCAAGACCCTCATTGTATCTGCATCATGGATCACTACGACCAACCTACGATCGTCTGGCGACAGTCGATCGTGTTTGTGAAGCCAAAGATGTAAATCACAATTTCAGATTTCGCTTTTTAGACCCGCTCCATGCGGGTTTTGTTGTAAACAACTACTCGTGAGTAAAAATAATTTGCTCAAAAAGTGGATCTTCGTCAACCGCCAAAATTGCTCTTAGTGATTTCGATACTCGCAGGATGTATCGCGAGGAGTCGTACCCGCTCAGATCTAAGTGGATAGGAAGGCGACGTAACTTGCGGTAAACGTTAGAATGCCCACTTTGCTAACTGCCGTATCGAAGTGATTGACCATAGCAAAGCAAAGCCCTTAATCTTCTGTTTCAGACAAAGCCCCGTTTGAACGGATAAGAGGAATCTCTGTTCTGGGTGCAAGCGATTCTTGAGCTTGAATCAAAGCATGAAATCCGCCGCAGAGTAAAAGACGATCGCCAGTTTGAATCTCTGCATCTGGTTCTGGAAATCGAATCAATTTCCCATCTCGTCGAATCGTTTGAATCGTAATTTTATAACGCTGCTGAAGTTCAAGTTCTAAAAGCGTTTTGCCAATTAAAGGACTCTCTGGCGGCACTTGTAACCATTGACAAGAAGAATTGGTCGAAGGAACGGCTGCTTCTCCTTTCGCGAGTTGATCAAAGGCAGCGACTTCATCGGTTTCGCCCACGATTAATAAACGATCGCCTTGTTCTAAAGTCGTCAGACTGTCTGGATAATCGATTTCCGTGCCGCCTGCTCGTCGAATTGCCATCACGGTTACACCCGTTAAGCGGCGAATGTCCGTTTCTTCGATCGACATGCCTAACAACGGCGAATCTTCTACCAACGCATACCAGCGACTATTCATCTCGCCCGTGACGATTTTCAGATCCCGCGCAATTTTTTCAGAAGCTTGGTCTGGGCGCAACTCTAAATAATGAGAGTTGCGAATCATTTGCACTTCACGCTGAACTGCCGGAGACGGAATGCCTATTCCACCTAGTAAATGAGCCGAAAGCTCCAAACTCGTCTCAAATTCTGGCTGGACGACCTCGCGCGCTCCCAGTTGGTAGAGCAATTCGATATCTTTGTCTTGATTTGCTCGGACGACTAAATCTAAATCCGGCGAAATTTCCAGCGATCGCTTCACACAGAGTCTTGTACTCATTGGATCAGGAAGCGCGATTGCCATGCCTTTTGCCTCTGCGACCCCTGCTTTTTCTAAAACGTAAGCACTCGCAGCGTTGCCGTAAATGTAGGGAATTCCAGCTTCTCGGACTTTTTGAATTTGCGATTCAGATTGGTCAATGACTAAGACAGGGTAATCGCGATCGCGCAACAGCCGCACAATATTTCGTCCGATTCGCCCATAGCCACAGACAATAAAATGATCCTGAATCGGCAAATCTTCCGAAACGGCTAAAGGCTCATCGGATTGTTCTAAGAATTTTGCAAGCCAGGGAACCGATTCCCCCCATGCAAATAATTTTGGCACCAGTCTCAAGACAAAGGGAGTCAGAACTAAGGTGACTGCCGTCGTTCCAAGAATTAAAAGATAAACTCGACGCGAAACGATGCCTAAAGTTTGTCCTTCACTTGCGAGAACGAAAGAAAATTCTCCAATCTGAGCCAGTCCCAAGCCTGCAATCAGAGCCGTTTTTAGCGGATATCGAAAAATTCTCACAAGCGGAGTCACGATTAAGAATTTTCCAATGAAAACAAGTGTGACTAAGCCCAGAATTAATTCCAAATTGTTCCAGAGGAAAACTGGGTCGATTAACATCCCGATCGACGCAAAGAACAACGTCGCAAAAATGTCGCGCAGTGGTTCTACATAGGTCAGAGTTTGATCGGCGTATTCTGCATCCGAAATCATCAAGCCTGCGACAAAGGCTCCCATCTCGATCGACAATCCCAAATGCTCAGTTAATAACGCAATTCCCAAACAGAGCGCGACTACTCCTAGCAAAAACAATTCGCGACTCTCTGTTTTTGCCAATAATCTCAATAATCTTGGAATCACCCAAATTCCAGCCGCAACCGCTCCTAGTGCAAACAGTCCGGTACTCAGCAATGCCCACCCGATCGCGCGTCCGACTTCTTCCGCTGGCTTATCTAACGCAGGCAACACCGCCAACATTAATCCCAAAGCCAAATCCTGAACCACGAGAATTCCCAGCATTACCTGACCATGAGGTGTTCCTGTCTCGTTGCGTTCCATCAGGCATTTCAGCACTACAGCCGTTGAAGACAGCGACAAAATCGCACCCAGGAAAACCCCTTGTGGTAAGGATGTCACCCACCCCATCGATAGCGCAATCAACGCAGTCACAAGAATGGTGAGCGTAATCTGCAATCCGCCTCCACCCAGGCTAATCACCTTAACTTTCTTCAGTTCTGAAAATGAGAATTCAACACCCAGCGCAAACAGCAAAAATGCCACGCCAAACTGCGCTAAAGTTTCAACTTGAATAATTTCTTTAATTAAACCTAAACCCGTTGGACCTACGATTACGCCAGCCGCCAAATACCCTAACAGCACAGGTTGTTTTAGAAGCGCTGCGAATAATCCGCCTGCTGCTGCTGCCGCTAAAACTGAGACGAGATCAACAATTAAACGAAAGTCTTCTTGCACAAGCTTCCAAAATTATTAGAAAGTTTATTACAGTCTATTAATTTTACTTTACATTGAATCGCTAGATTGTAGGAAAACTCAGCCAGAATCAAACTCAAGCGTCCGACAATGGAAGGGATGCGGTAATCTATCTATAAGAGTTAAGCGCGATCGAGATTTGATTGAGGTCAGCTTTCACGGATTCAAGCGAATTCGTGATGTTTTGCTTATTCAATCTTGCTGATTGCGTGCTCTTGTATTTGCTTCAGACCCGCTATAAGTTGTGAGAACGCCCATTCATGACGATGCAGGCATACTCTAACCCAGCCACTGACCCCAAAGTGCCACTCCAAATTTTGCTGTTCGTCGATCAACGACCCGCGTCCCGCGAACAGATTAGACAAATTCGCGGTTTTCTCAAAGACCGCAGCGCGGAATGTCCATTTGAACTTGAAGTTGTCGATGTTGGTGAGCAGCCTTATCTCGCCGAACATTTTCGCCTCATTGCTACCCCTGCTCTGATCAAGCTCTATCCAGAACCCCGTCAGACTTTAACTGGAAGCGATCTGATCGTTCAACTCAAGAATTGGTGGACACGCTGGCAAAAATCGGTTTCAGAATCTCCACTCTCCGATTCTACTGAACCCTCTGCCTCGGTCGGCTATTCTACGGAATTAATTAAGCTCACGGATGAAGTGTTTCGCCTGCAACGGGAGAAAGAGAATCTCCAGGCACAACTTCAATTTAAGGATCAAATTATCTCAATGTTGGCGCACGACTTGCGCAATCCACTCACGGCAGCATCCATTGCGATCGAAACTCTAGAAATTGTCTACAAACAAGCAGAGGGGCAGCCTTCTCGCGTGACTCCGCAAATGACTGCGAATTTGCTCAAACATGGGCGGACGCAGATTCGGACGATTGACCGCATGATCACGGATATTCTTCAAGCAGCGAGAGGAACGAGTTCGGAACTGCATATTCAACCGGAGAAAATTGACCTGAAAGCGCTTTGTCAAGATGTTGTTGTAGGATTGCGCGATCGAATCCAGTCAAAAAAGCAAAACATCGAAACGGATATGCCTTCGGATTTGCCGATCGTCTATGCCGATGAGGAGCGGATTCGACAGGTCTTAGTGAATATCTTGGATAACGCGATTAAGTACACGCCCGATGGGGGCAAGATTCAGGTTTCGATTTTGCACCGGACAACTCAGAAAGTGCAGGTCAGCATCTGTGAT
>JALOOO010000067.1 GCA_025454375.1 Leptolyngbya sp. Prado105
CCAAAATGGCTCCATGAATCGCAATTCCTCCTTGCCAGATTGCAATAAACGCGCCGGGATATGCCGCATAGTCGCGCCATTGAAATAGCACATAGTACAACCGGGCACTGGGAATCGCAGCAATCACCAGCCAAATCGCTAAATCGCTGAGCAACTCTGGATTCACCTGCCGCCTAGATGCCAAATATTGAGACAAATTCACCCCAATCAGCACCGCCGAAGCAATCAAAACGCCATACCAGCGAATCGAAAGGGGGCCAATTTGGAATCCAATCCCTGGCGAAGTGAACTCAGCGAGTAAAGACAACATAAAAGCAATTCATCAGAAGTGGCACTAATCAACATTAGCCGCCCCCGACGATCGTGACAATCTCTAAGCGATCGCCATTCTTTACTTCAGTCTCTTCCCAAAATTGCCGATGCAGAATTTCTCCGTTGTACTCAAGTGCGACTAAGCGCGGATTCAGCCCGAGAGATTCGAGAAACTTCGGCACATTTAAGGCTGCGTCACAGGTTTTCGTTTCGCCGTTGACTTGCAAGGTAATCACAATCTATTCCTCCCAAGGATCAAAGTTCGGCTGAGGCTGAAATCGTCGCTTTTGCTCCAACTGAGCGATAAAGAATTGCGTTACGAAGATCGGTTGCTCTGCCTGCATAATGGCTCGAACCACAGAAATTCGCTGCGCGCCCGCCTCCAAAACCTCGTAAATATTTTGCGTGTCAATTCCCCCGATCGCATACCAGGGAATCGGGCAATGTTCTGCTGCATACTTCACGTAGTCCAATCCGGCGGCAGGTCTGCCTGCTTTGGTGGGCGTTTCGTAGACAGGACCGACTCCAACATAATCTGCTCCCTCAGCAATCGCGGCTTTCAATTGGTCTGGGTTGTGCGTCGATCGACCAATAATTTTATGCTGTCCCAACATTTGCCGTGCCCATTCAAAGGGCAAATCTTCTTGTCCTAAATGCACCCCATCTGCATCCACCGCAAGCGCTAAATCAACTCGATCGTTGACAATAAACAACGCTCCATAGTCTCGACAAAGCTGCCGAAGCTTCTGAGCATTGCTAAATCGAGTGAGATCATCTGTGTCCTTATCGCGATACTGCACGAGTCCCAATCCGCCTTTTAACGCCGATTCAACGGTTGCGAATAGATCGTCAGCAGCAGAGGTGACGAGATAAAGCGCAGCAGAGTTCAGCATTTGCCGACGATGAACCGTCATCAGGTGGCTTTCTAAGGTGTAGACCTGATAGCGCATTTGTTTGATGGCAGCAGACATCTCCGTGCGATAGACCTTGCCGTATTCCTCTAAAACTCTTAGCGCTTCCTCAACCCGGCAAAAACTTGCTTGCAACACTTGTTCTATACTGCCTCGTGTTGCTTCATTGGGGTGCGTAAGACCCGTACCGGGATCATCCGGAGTATTGCGGGCTGCCCGTAATTCTGAGTGATGCCAATGGGCGAGTTCTTGTCGCCAGTACTTACATCGCTCCGTTAATGCCACATCGTTCAAGCCAAAGCGACACCATTCTTCGATCACTCGTAGTCCCTCACGGGCACGATCGAGGTTTGCATCTAAAATTCGGTATAGTGCTGACTGCATAAAGAATTGAGAATGTGCTAATTCCCTAAATATTGATCTCTTATCGTATCAGGGGCAGAAGATCAGTCTTCTTCGTAAAGATTCTTTAATTTACTTGACCCCCGTAGACGTACAGAGACAATAGGTTCAATCTAATTATTTACGTGAAAACCCTCGCCTAATTAGGGTTCCAGTGATTTTACAGAGGTTTACTTAGATTCTCTGTGTAGACTGATCCTTCTGTAACCGATCCGAAAAACTAGCCATGTTATCCGAACAAGCCGTGTGTAGGAGAACAATTGTGAATTGCCCCTCTGTATATTCCTCTGTATTTGCTGTATTAAGTATTTCTGGATTATTTCTAATCATAAAAAATCCTGCCATTGCAACTCCGCTGCCTGACTCAGTTGTTCAAGCGACCGCCTCCGTGATTTATGTGAATCCGATGGCGGGAAGTGACAATGGCTCTGGTCAGGCAAACTCTCCGCTGAAGACGATTAGCGTTGCGCTCGATCGAGCCAGTCCGAATTCGATCGTGGTTCTAGCACCCGGAACGTACAGCGTTGAAACGGGGGAAGTTTTTCCGATTCAGTTGAAGCCGACGGTGACGCTGCAAGGTGATCCGCGCGATCGCGGTCAGAATGTGATCATTCGCGGCGGCGATTTCTTTTTGAGTCGGACGTTTGCCCGTCAGAATGTGACGATTCTTGGTGCAAATCGCGCCACGTTAACCGGGGTCACGGTTACGAATCCAAATCCGCAAGGCTATGGACTTTGGACAGAATCAAGCAGTCCGTTGATTCTGTCTAACACGTTTATGGGAAGTACGCATGATGGCGCTTCGATCGTGGGAAATAGCGCTCCAATTCTGCGAAATAATTACTTCTTCCAAAACGGTGCCAATGGAATTACTGTTTACGGAACTGCTCGCCCAGAGATCCAGGACAATATTTTTGAGCGCACTGGATTCGGTGTCAATATTGCTCAAAATTCTGCCCCCAAGCTACTCGGAAATCGGATCACTCAAAACAAAGATGGCATTGTCGTGCAGGGAAGCGCTCAGCCTTTCATTCGCAACAATGTAATCGATAACAATGAACGAGACGGGATGGTCACGCTGGCTCAATCTCGTCCGAATCTCGGTACGTCTGTCGATCCAGGCAACAATACCTTTATTAGTAATCGCCAGTTTGATATCAATGCTCAGCGCAGTATTCAAACAATTCCAGCGTTTGGCAATCAGCTTTCAGCAAAAACGATCGGGCTGCTCGATTTCTCTGGCATTGCGGCAACTGAACCGACCACCAATGTTGCTTCTGCCCGCACGCTGCCGCCTTTGCTCAATCGAGGTCGGGCGCTGATGGCAGCGCAGAATGATGGCGCAATCAATATTCCGGTGCCAACAGTCGAGCGATCGCCGTTACCGATTTCTCGTGGAAGTTTTAGTGCGAGCAATCTCCCTGTGACGAGCAGTGCGCCGTTACCGATCGCGCGTTCGAGTCGCCCCTTGCCGACGCTGCGAATCAATGCTGCCATCCGCCCAGAAGGAGTTCCGATCCGTGTTCCTCAAGCTCAAACGCCGATCGTTCAACAACCTGTGCAACGGTCGCGTCGGGTTGCTGCGGCTTCTGGAGTTCTCCCTGTTCCGCGAGCTACGCCACCGCTTGGAAATACCAGAGGTACTTCGGTTCGGGTTTGGCGAGGAGGACGATCTTCTAGTGGTGTCAGCCAAGCTGCGAGTCTTGGATTTCGATTTCGGGTGATTGTGCAAGCAGGTTCGGAGTCTGAACAGGCTCAATTACGCTCAGTCGTCTCAGATGCCTTTGCTTTGAGAGGAAGAAATGTGATGCAGGCGGGCGCTTTTCGCGATCGTTCAGAAGCCGATGAATTGTTGCAAATTCTCTTAAGTCAGGGATTGCAAGCCTCGATCGAACAGATTTAGTCGTGAGTTGTATCAATTTGACTGATTCAGGCAACAAATGCTCTAACCTAAGACCGTCAATCTGACATAAAGCGACTTCACACTATAGACGGAAGTCGCTTTTTTGTAAGTATTTTCTTGAGTTTTGTGACAAATTATTGCCCAATAAGAGAACTAAGTTTGCGATATTGGAAATCTGCATCCAAACTTCAAAGCTCTCCTCTTACACGACAGGTCACCGCTATGGTTTCTACTTTCCTGAGTTCGCCGTCCGTCGATCTTTCACAAATTCGACTCGAAATTCGATCGCTGCAAGCCCAACTTGTCACCTGGCGCAGACAACTTCATCAACATCCCGAACTGGGTTTTCGCGAACAGTTAACGGCTGAATTTATCACCCAAAAACTTCAGGAATGGCAAATTCCTCACGAAACTGAAATTGCAAAAACCGGAATCGTCGCCACCCTGAAAGGCAATCGCCCAGGTCGAGTGTTAGCGATTCGCGCTGATATGGATGCCTTGCCCATTCAAGAACAAAATGACGTGCCTTACAAATCGCAGCATGACGGATTGATGCACGCTTGTGGTCACGATGGGCATGTGACGATCGCGCTTGGAACTGCTTACTATCTATCCCAACATCGCGACTTTTCTGGCATCGTTAAAATCATCTTTCAACCTGCCGAAGAAGGTCCCGGTGGCGCGAAACCGATGATCGAAGCGGGCGTTCTGAAAAAACCAGAAGTTGACTCAATTGTAGGATTGCACATTTGGAATAATTTGCCCTTAGGCACAATCGGAGTGCGAACTGGGGCATTAATGGCAGCAGTCGAAACGTTTGAATTCACAGTGTTTGGCAAAGGCGGACATGGCGCAATTCCACAACAGACGATCGATTCTATTTTGGTCGGTTCTCAGATTGTGGGCGCTCTGCAAACGATCGTGGCGCGAAATATTGATCCGATCGAATCTGCCGTCGTAACCGTTGGCGAATTTCATTCTGGAACAGCTTGTAATGTGATTGCCGCTTCAGCACGACTCAGAGGCACAGTCCGCTACTTTAACCCCAACTATGCCGGATACTTCGCCCAGCGGATTGAGCAAATCGTCGCAGGAATTTGTCAGGCACATGGCGCGACTTATGAGTTTAAGTACGATGAACTGTATCCACCTGTGATCAATGATGGTGCGATCGCGGATTTGGTGCGATCGGTAGCTGAAACCGTGATCGAATCGCCGTTAGGAGTTGTCCCAGAGTGCCAAACGATGGGCGGCGAAGATATGTCGTTCTTCTTGCAGGAAGTTCCGGGATGTTATTTCTTCTTGGGGTCGGCGAATTCAGAAAAAGGATTAGATTTTCCACATCACCATCCGCGATTTGATTTCGATGAAACTGTCTTGGGCATGGGAGTCGAAATTTTTGTCCGCCTTGTCGAGACATTTCGTTGAGCTATTTTCTATTGTAAAAATAATTGACGAGGGGAGCGCCTTGCTCCTTTTTTAATGAGAATCAGTATCAAGACAGATGTTGCTAGAAAATCTTGAGATAGCCTGTTCTATAAAGTTTTCAGACGGTTGCTGTACGGTTAACTCGACCTAAAATTACGGCATTTCTACTGCAACTCAAAATCAGAATGACTATGATTTAGATATTCAGGCTGACTCGTCACCTCAGCCTCAACCCGTTTTCATACACCTCATTGGAGATATCCAAATCATGGCTTTTGAACTCAAACCGTTGCCTTATGCTTACGACGCGCTAGAACCCTACATCGACGCAACCACGATGCAAATTCACCACGACAAGCACCATGCAACCTACGTCAATAACTTGAATACAGCCGTCGAGAAACATAGCGATCTGCAAAGCCTCTCCGTCGAAGATCTCGTTGCAAACCTCGATCGAGTTCCTGAAGACATCCGCACCACCGTTCGCAACAATGCAGGCGGTCACGCTAACCATACGATGTTCTGGGAAATTATGGGCGCGAATGGAAGCGGCGCACCGACTGGAGCAATTGCTGAGACGATTAACAATACCTTTGGCAGTTTTGATGCCTTTAAGCAACAGTTTAATGATGCAGGCACAAAGCGATTTGGCAGCGGTTGGGTCTGGCTTGTGCGATCGGCTCAAGGAGATCTACAAATCATCTCAACCCCAAATCAAGATAGCCCACTCCTCGACGGTCATACCCCGATTATGGGTAACGATGTTTGGGAACATGCCTACTATTTGAAATATCAGAATCGTAGACCGGAATATCTTAACGCCTGGTGGAATGTTCTAAATTGGGAAGAAATTAATCGTCGATTTGATGCTGCAATGACCGGAAAATAAGTGGCTGTGATCAGAATCACATGCTTGTGTGATCTCGATCACTCACAGTATCATTGACCACAGACATACTGTAGAAGACTCAACTTTAGCCGAGTCATCAACAGGGAACACACGACTGGCCGACAGATTTCTCATAGAAGACTGTCGGTTTTTATTATTTAGACAGAATCCGCTAAACTGAAAATCCTTGATTCTTCCTATCTCATGTTGGTTGCTGCTTTTTACAAGTTCGTTTCTCTCCCAGATTATGCGGAGTTCCGCGATCCTCTGCTTGCACTCTGCCAAGCACAAGACATTCGCGGCACGATTCTTTTAGCGCAAGAGGGAATCAATGGAACGATCGCAGGATCAAGAGACGCGATCGATAAAATCTTCACCTATCTCCGCAATGATTGGAGATTCGCCAATCTTGAGATCAAAGAATCTGAAACCGAATCGCGAGTGTTCGATCGGCTCAAGGTCAAACTGAAAAAAGAAATCGTCACGCTCGGACTTCCCGAAATCAGTCCGACTCAGCAAGTTGGAACCTACGTGAAGCCGAAAGACTGGAATGCGGTAATTTCTGATCCTGAAACGATCGTCTTAGATGTGCGCAATCGATTTGAGGTGAGTGTGGGCAGTTTTGAAGGCGCGATCGATCCTGAAACAGCCTCGTTTCGCCAATTTCCAGACTATGTGCGATCGCAGCTTGACCCAGCAAAGCATAAGAAAGTTGCCATGTTCTGCACAGGGGGAATTCGGTGCGAAAAGGCTTCCTCTTACATGCTTTCTCAAGGGTTTGAGGAGGTTTATCATCTCGAAGGTGGAATTCTCAAATATCTCGAAGAAGTGCCTTCAGAGGAGAGTCTATGGCGGGGTGAGTGCTTTGTGTTTGATCAGCGAGTTGCCGTCACACAAGGCGTAAAAGATGGGTCTTATGTCCTGTGTCAGGCTTGCGGACATCCGCTATCACCCGATGAGCAAACCTTGCTGCACTATCAAGCAGGCATTGCCTGTCCGTATTGTTCAGAATGATTGAAACCAGTTCCAATTGCGATCGTCTTCTTTGACTTTCTGCAATGCCACCATGCTCGAATAGAGGGTGCGCACATAGTAGCAATCGTAGAGATTTCTGGGCAGCAGATATCCCGCGATCGCGCTTGGAATTACAGTTTTCACAACCTGTTTCAACCGACTCATCGCAGAGGTTGCTCGTTGGCTTTGAGCTTTAATCTCGAAAGCTGGATAATTCGCAATGTAAGACACTGCTTTACTCACTGGAGCCATGCCACAGTCATCGACCACAATGTATCCGCCCACTCTCACCAACCGATTGGCATAAAACAAATCGAGCAATGTGTGATCGAACGTATGCCACCCATCAATAAACACTAAATCGAATGACCCCGCCTGTTCTTTTGCGATCGCAGGCAATGCAAATTCAGAAGGCTCCTCGATCAATTGGAAAAAATCAAACTGCGATCGTTCTAAATTTGCAACCCCAATTCCATGAAATTGACTATGCTGAAATGGGTCAAGAATCCAATGTTGGCGATGCGATTGCTTTGCTAGTGCAGAACAGATATGCAGAGATGAAATTCCATACGCACAGCCGATTTCAAGCGTTTTCTGAATCTCTAGATCGCCAGCAATGAGATCAAATAAAAACTGTCCTTCCTGACGATCGACATTGGAATGTAGCGGATAAGGCTGACCTGTACGATCAAGAACCTGCCCAGTCTGAAAGATCTCCTCAATCACACTGTTCATCAAAGCCACTCCTACAATCGTTGCTCCTTACTCAAGTGAACACGACCGGGGTAATTTTGGAAACCGCAGTTTAAAGCAAAGAAAGGGGCGTTGTTTGCCATCAAAGTTACAGGCTGCACTCCTACGACTTTGAAAGAAACAACTCCCGCTCAACTGCTCGAACATCTCTACCTTAAAGGGGGTTATCCTCAAACTCTATTCCCCGATCGGGCACTTTTTTAAATGGCTTCCCCCTATAGATTGACGAAGATTTGACACCAATTCAGAACAATGAAGCGTTACCCAAAAATTAGGACAAAATGATGACAAACCCGACTCAAACGGCTGACCTTGATGCCACGATCGCGCTTTTGAAAAATAACTTAGCTTCAATCGACCCAGAAGCCGCAATTGCCAATATCGAAGCGTGGCAGCAGCAATTGATGGGAACTGAAATTGCAGAAACTCTCGGTGAATTGAAACTTGCGATCGATGGCGGCATCCGAAGTGGCGAAATCCCTTCGATTCTCTCTGATCTCGGAAATCAGACGGCTTCTGCGGCAGGTTCGCAAGAAGGAAGCTCTGCTTCTAAACTGCAAGAACTGGGACAACTGCTCTCGAATGCAATCAAGTAAAAGCAAAACCCAAGACATTTTTAGATGTCTTGGGTAATTTGTATGCCAGGTTGATTTGCTTAAGCTTCAAGTGCTTGGGCGATCCTCTCTACCGCAATCACAGATCAACTTGCTAGTAAAGAAACACAGATCCATTGGCTTCAACGCGCATCGTCGTGCCATCTGTTGCCAAATTCGTCGTCGTATCTAGCTCAACTTCGATCGTATTTGGAGCAGTTGTGGATTGCTTGGGAGTTACTTGAATCAATCCTGCATCTTTGCGATCGAGCGTTAGAGTTGTCGGCACTCGCAATCCCTGAAGCATTACCGTTCCGCGTCCGGGTAATGTTCTAAATTGGGTGTCTCCGACGGCTTGGTAAGCAATATCTGCATTCGTTTTATTTATCAGCATAATGTTGATGCGATCGCCTTTTAGCGTCACTCTTGCTTTCGGAATAAACTGCGATTCTGGAGCAGGAGTCACTGCTGGTTTGGTCTGTGGCTGTTGAGCGGTTGCAGGCAAGACTGCACTACTCATGGCTACTAAAATTGCTAAACATCCAAATCCGAATAGTTTAAACATGGCGAGTCTCCGCGAAGTTCTCAATTGAACTGACGATTTGCGATTTTATATGTTTCATCACATTTTCCTCATGATACCCATCGGATAATTGAGAGAATCGCGATAGTATTTCTATGTGTGATCATAAAAATGGGTAATTTGATCAATTACCCATTGCTAAATTGCTGATTTTATTGAGATTTCAAATGATTTTCTAATGTTCTAAAGTTGCTAGAGTAGGCATATCTTTGCAATGTCCATTTTTTACAAATTTACCAGCTAGAAGCTCTCGATAAACCGCTTCATAGCCATCGACCATTTGTTTAACGCTGAAATTTTCCTCGACATGCTTGCGGCAATTCACTCGATCGAGTTGGTCAATTCGATGTACGGCGGCAACACATTCATCAATAGTTTGACAGAGAAATCCAGTTTTCTCATGGGCGATCACTTCAGAAGTTGCGCCCAGTGCTAGAGCAACCACAGGAGTTCCTGCAACCATTGATTCCACCATGACGAGTCCAAATGGTTCACGCCAGGTAATCGGAAATAACGTTGCAATTGCATTACCCATTAAATAGTTTTTCTGCACATGATTCGCTTCGCCGAGATACTGAATCTGCTGACCATCAATGTGCGGCTTAATCTCTTGCTCAAAATAATCGATATCGACTCGATCGATTTTCCCTGCCATTTTTAAGACATGACCTGTGCGTTTTGCAATCTCGATCGCGTGATGAGGTCCTTTTTCAGGGGAAAGCCGCCCTAAAAAAGCCAGATACGAGAGGTGATCTGGCTTGGGATAAAACTGATGCGTGGAAGGATCAATGCCGTTATAAACCGTTGCGACATAATTCAATCCTAATCGCTGCTCTCGCTGAGTATTTGAAATACTGACATAAGCCTGAGACTTCGATAAACTAAACGCCTTCTGATTATCTAAACTGAATGTCCCATGTAAAGTATGAACAGTCGGCGTTTTTACGATTTGAGCGCAGGCGAGCGCGGCAAAGCCAATATGCGAATGAATGATGTCGAATTCTTCTGCTTGGCTGTACACCTGATTTAATTGCATCGCTTCATAGACAGAATGCTCTTTTACGGCTGGATCTAATCGCAATGCACTGGGGTGAATCGCCTCAAGCTTTGCCTGAGTGGTCGAATCTCCTGTCGCAAATAGGGTAACTTCGTGACCTCGACGCACGAGTTCTTCTGTCAATAAACTCACAACTAGTTCTGCCCCGCCATATGCGGGAGGGGGAACTGTCTCCCATAGAGGAGCAATCTGAGCAATCCGCATTCTTCAACCTCCGTTCTACGCTCTAACTCGGAGTGTAGGCGTTTTTACTGAGGAAATTCATCTAGCTAGAGAGTTACCTCAATAGACAGATGACTGTTGTTAACGACACAAGTAGATGCAGCAAGCCAATCAAAAATTTTTTCTAGTTCAAGTAGATTAATCAATCCGTGTTGCCACAGCACGATCGGTAAAAGGTCATCAATTTGATCAGAGTGCTGTAAGGCGATTGCAATGGAGTCAGATGATACCGCTAGCTCATCGGTAAGAAATTGAATCAGCGATCGCGTTCTTTCAGACATGAGTTTCTTCGACTACCTGAATCCGATCTAATCGCACGGCATGGAGTAAGCGACTGATTGCCTGTTTTTCTTCTTCAGTCGTAGCGGGATCAAGCCTTGCTGATTCGAGAGTCTGGCGATCAGAGACAGTCATTTTGCCTGTATTGCTAACTTCAGCGAACAGATCAGAGATTGAATTGCCCAGTAAAGGTAAAGAGTCCATCGGGAAAACTGTAAGAGCATCGTGATATCACTATCGGCTTTTTGAATGGGATTGAGGGTGACAAATCCAGGGTTGACCCGTGACTTTTTCCTAGCCAAAGGGTGATGTGTATCACGAACTTGCGTTGTTTTTCTCTAAAAAGGAGTCTCGGCAATGACCACTGCGGCTAATTTATCTGTGACGGATGCGGCTTTAGTGCAGGCGGCGATGGGGGAAATTAATGGATTTGAGCAATCGAGTCTGGTGGGGGTTTGGGCGGGTTTGGATAAGACGACGGTGATTGCAGATTTACGATCGCGTGTTGCTGATCCGTTTCAAATTAATCAAGGTGGACAGCCCTTTTGTGGTCCTGCGAGTGTTTTATTTGAACTGGTTCGTCAGCAACCGAGTCGATATGTTCAGATCTGCCGAAATTTGTTTGAAAGCGGCGGTTTTCAAGGCACACAAAACTGGATTCGAGCGAGTGAAGCTTTACGCAGCAATCCAGATAAAAATCTTCGGATGCCTCAGGCTGATTGGATGGTCTTGTCAACCCTACGCGAATCAGAGAATTCTTTGTTTCCAGTCGAGCCGAATGCACCTGACCTGATTCGCAACTTAGCTGGAATGACGAAATCTTGGGAGATTAAGGGCTGGATTCATGAGCTTTTGGGCTATTCCAAGATTGAATACCATCAGGCATATCTGTTTAGTGATCTAAAAGCGATGCAGGAGTCGATCGAGGTCATTCAAGCTGGCGGTGTGGCGATGCTGCTGGTTACGGCTGAGGGTTTTTTGCAAGGCGATGCACTACCTGTTCCGTTTCCCAGCCATTGGGTGACCTTGCTCGGTGGATTTGAAATCAAGGGCGATCGTGTAGATATCGATATCTACACCTGGTCGAAAAAAATGACGATCAATGCCGATATAGATTCGTTTAAGAAATACTTTTGGGCGAGTGTAACTGGAAGTCCTTGATCGGAGGTATGAGCAGTCAGCGTTTCGCAACACTCTGACTGCTCAATTGCTTAACGTTCCCGAACGGCTTCGAGCATTCGAGAGAAGTAGAACTTCGTTCCCGTCATTGCAGTCCGCTGCACCTTCAATCCGCACTCTTCTAGCACTTTTACGATGTCCTTTTCGCGGTGCTGGTAGGCGCGAGTCGTCTTACTTGGACCTGGGAAAAACTCTCCCACTCGCTTCAAAATTGTCAGCAGGCAGGTCTTCGGCGCAAAGCTAAGAATTAAGCGATGTTCTGCCAAACTTGCTAAATGCTTGATCATGTCGGTCGCTTGCTCGGTTGGATAGTGAATTAACACATCCAAACAAATCACCGTGTGATATTTGCCATCTAGCGCTTCTAAGTCTTGAACTGCGAAAGTCGGATTCTCTTTCAAACCCAGTGAGATCGCCCTTTCTTTTCCTTCTTCCACCATTTTTTCCGAGATATCGCTGGAAAAAACTTTTGCACCTGCTTGTGCTAGAGGAATACTCAAACTGCCAACGCCACAGCCCGCATCGCAGATCGTTAGCTCTGCTAGATTTTGATCTGCTTTTAACCAGTCGAGCAGGGTATCGACGGTTTTTTGATGCCCGGTGCGGATATCGAGTTGTACCTTGTTTACTTCACCATCGCCGTAAATTCGTTTCCAGCGATCGAAGCCCGTGGCATTGAAATACTCACGCACTTCGGTTTTATCATCCACTACGTTCATATATCCGCTTGTGATCTTAGTTGGTTCATCTCAACTATCGTATTACGACGATCGCCTCTGCAACCCAGAATCTAGATGCAAATTCTACGGATATGGACTCGTTTCACTTTAATTTCATCCCAAAGCGATGTAGAAGCTACCGAAGGATTTCTTGAAGAATAAATCTGTCTTATTTGTGGATTGCTAATAATTTGCGTAGAAACATGAGGTTCTTATGAAATTTTCGTGTAGCTATCACTACGCCTCGGTATTCTCAGGTATTCTACGGGAAGGCAAAACCCCAAATACCTCGGCAGTCGCCCGTAGTTTTACAGGTCTGCTGAGGCTGTGAGGGAACTTTTGCTTTGACAAGTCAATCTGAGTATCTTGGGGGCACCTGAACCGTGCCCCGTTTTTTTGGGCTTCTCTCGGTGGTTCTGCGTAGGGCAACAGATAACAGAACTTTCACCTGTTCTGAATTCTAAGGGAATCTGCGGGAATATACGGAATCGAGTGAGACAGAATTGGATCTGTCACATAATTTCATCGAATTCGATGCGCTTGAATTTTTTCATCGACTTGTTTCCAGCGCAGGAGTCGAGCAGGTTGGTTGAGATACGTTGGTAGACCGATCGCGCTACGAGGCGCAGTTGTGGCAAGCGCGATCGCCCTTCCCATGTCACAAACTCCCCACTGCACCAGATTCTGCACGCCAGAGAAGAGAGATCGCGTTGTGCCTGCTAATGTCCCGTCTAATAGTCGTGCTGTGCCGTCTGTAACTTGGATTTGCCGAGTGTCCCAGGGATAGAGTCCATCGAGCAACCCAAGGGGCGAGAGCGCGTCACTGACGAGAAAAATTCCTCGATCGTATTCACTGGCTTTTAGCAAAATATCCATCATGATTTGTGAAACATGCTGCCCATCTGCGATTAAGCCACAGTGAACTTTCAAATCAGCGATCGCGGCTCCAAGTAATCCAGGTTCGCGATGATGCAAACTGGGCATGGCATTAAAGGCGTGAGTCACCATGGAAGCGCCTCGGTCAAAGGCTTGCTGGGCTTGGGCTGCGGTGGCTTGAGAATGTCCTAGACTGACGGTGATGCCGAGGGATTTGAGATAGGCGATCGTTTCTCCAGTGGGATCAAGTTCTGGAGCTAAAGTCACGATTCTGACGATCGATGCGTAATCGCCGAGAACTTGTTTGACGGTTTCGATCGTCAGTGGCAGCAGAAATTCTTCGGGGTGAGCGCCGCGTTTTTGCGGATTGAGGAAGGGACCTTCGAGGTGGACTCCTAGAATTTCGGGATGAGTCGAGTCTGCAATCGTGGAGAGCGATCGCTGAATTTTCTCGATCGAGGTTGTGACGATCGTAGGTAAGTATCCGTCTATACCCTGTTCGTAGAGGACTCTACAGATTTTGTCTAATTGGTGTGCATTTTCGCAGTTGAGGTCAGGAAAAGCGAGTCCTAGTGCGCCGTTGATTTGTAAATCAATGCCGCCGAGAGAAATCCAATCGCCTTCAGCATCAAGAGTTTGCGTCGAAGTTGCGATGTAGGGGGCAATCTTGATGATTTTGTCCTGCTCGATCAAGATTTGCTGTAAAGATTGAAAACCAGGAACTTGGGCATTGATAATCAGCATGGTTTAGTGTTTGATCTTGATTCGTTTTGGATTTTCGCATATGTCTCAACCGCTCATTGGAATCATTATGGGAAGCGATTCGGATTTGCCGACGATGCAGGCAGCGATCGCGGTTTGTGAAGAGTTTGGAGTGCCCTGTGAGGTGGAAATCGTCTCAGCGCATCGCACGCCTGAGCGGATGGTGGCGTATGCAAAAGAGGCGCATCCTCGCGGATTAAAGGTGATTATTGCCGGAGCGGGAGGAGCCGCGCATTTGCCGGGAATGGTGGCATCGATGACGGCTTTGCCTGTGATTGGGGTTCCGGTGCAGACGAAAACGCTTCAGGGGGTGGATTCGCTTTATTCGATCGTGCAAATGCCTGCGGGAATTCCCGTAGCAACGGTTGCGATCGGGAATGCCAGAAATGCAGGGTTACTTGCTGTGCAAATTCTAGGAAGTCACGATCCGGAGATTTTCAAGCAAGTCCAAGCTTACCGTCAGGGTCTTGCTGAAATGGTGCGAGGCAAGCAAGCAAAGCTGGATGAAGTGGGCTATCAGCAATATTTGAGCGAGCTTTAGAGTGGATGGAGTTTGCCAGATGAAGCGCGTTAGAAGCGAAGGATCTCTCGATCGTATGCTTGAGAAATCGGCTCTGTCTCCCAGACGATACCTTCTCCGGGTTCTAAAGCAACCTCGATCGAGAGAGAATCTAGCGCGGTTTGAGCGATCGCTTCATTGCCTTCAAAGTTCTGCAAATCTTCAGTTAGTAGCCGCAGCTTGAAGCTATCAGGAATCATTCCGCCGGGTGACGTGTTTCGCAATTCAAAGCGCCAAGTTTCGTCGGCTTGGGGAATTACTTGTAGCTCATAGTGTTGTCCTGCGATTTCTAGCACACGAGAAAGGAGAGTGATCGGAACTGCTAGATCTGCACTTCTGGCTGCGGCAGTCGTGGGTTGAAGTTCGAGACGTTCCCAGTTGAAGAGATTGGGAACGCCCGACTGTAGCCAGTCTAGAATCGAAGGCTGGGCGAGTCCAAGGCGGGATTGATATAAGCGCTGTCGCCAGCCTCCATGCTCCATTAGAGCGCCCCAGGATTGGAAGGGAATAGCTAAGCGAGGAGAAAGGATTTCGGGATGACTTAAGCGTGTGATCAGATTGTTTGCCTGTTTGATCGAGAGTCCCGGCAAGGCTGCAACCTCGGCTCGAAGCTGCGGATGACAGAGATCTGAAGTCAGCCAGATCAGTTCAGGATTTGCAAGCTGATCGCTTGTGAGGCAGTAAGTGCGATCGTTAAAATCTAGCTGTGCTTGGTTTTTAACACTGTGATGGGTTGCATAACCCCAAACGCTGACCCAGCCTTCATCAGGTTCGACTTGGGCTGCGAGATAGTAATCGCCTACCCAAGTCGGAAGATCAATCCATTCTTGAGGAATGCGAAGTTCGTCATGATCGATCGCTTCGGTTGGGATGACAACAAATCGCAAGCCATTGACTGTAAAGGCTGTCCCATTCACAAAATTCCAAAAGCTGTGCCGCACATTTGTATTGACCCAAACGCTCGAATTTGGAGCTTCTGATTGGAACCAAGGCAATAATGCAGTGAGACAAAGCTGATTGAGATAAGCTGTCCAGTTAGGTTGCCAGAGTTGGGATGGATCGGTTTCGAGGAAGAGATCGAGAGACATAGCTATGGCTCCAAGTTTTTGTAGTGGGTTTGTAGCCAGTCTTCGAGGACGGCACTCATCGTTTGGAGTAGGGCAGGAGTGAGGGAAATATGCAGCGTAGTTTGGCTCCAAGTTGCAAGACTTTTGAGCAGTTGTTCTTTTGCTTTTGTAAGACGGCGCGAGATTGTGTATTGTTTGATAGTGAGGCGAGTCGCCATCTGTTGCTGCGTGCAGTTTTCAGCGTAGTAAAGGAATAGAATCGATCTCAGTTCTTCATCGAGTGCGGCGATCGCAGTTTCAAGAACTTGATTAATCCGCGATCGTTGATCTTGTCGTTCTCGAATCTCTTCTGCTGCAATTAAGTCTGCAATCAAAGATTCTCGCGGACTTTCAGGCACATCGTCTAATAGTTCACCCGAGTCGTATCCAGGTTTTGGGGTATTGATCGATATTAGAGTGGGGTTGATATAATTTCGAGCCGCATTCGCACAAGCAATCAGCCATTTTTCTATTGTGGTCGGAGAAGCTTCAGGTCGAGCTTCGCGATTTTTATTGTAATTTTGGGTAATAGCATCCCAAGTCTCATCATCCGGGCGAGGAAGTTTCCGCGTGCCTGTGGCTTGAGTAGGAATGTACAAAGCTTTGAAGCAATTCCAGGCAAGAACATAAGCCGCGATCGTCTCTGCACTCAGTCCAGCATTTTCGAGCGATTCGATCAGACGTTTCTGGCTCACTTTGCGAAGTAAAGCCCAGTTTGTGCAAATATCTACTTCTTGACGTTGGCGCAAAGCATCTCGAATCGTACTTGAGAAAATAGCACTCGCGTAGTTCTGCAAGCTAAATCCTGGTTGTGAGTTGAAATTTTGAAGAATTTTTTCGACTTTCACGATCGCGACTTGAAAGCAATCCGGCAGCGTATATTGAACCGCAGCAAAATTGAGCAGCATCTTGTGCGCCGACCAATAGCAGGTTTCTTGAAGATATGCGCTCAAGTGGTCAACAGCACCTCTTTCACCATCTTCCTGCCAGATTTTGAACCAATAGAGCGCCCAAAAATTGAGCGATCCAGAAGTAGATGCCAAACACTGCTTCATCCTGCGGTGCAATCGGGCATCTGTTGCCCAAGATGAAGCCCGATCGCCTTCAAATTGCAGAAAGGTAGAAAATATTTCTAACGGGTCTTGGCGCGATCGCATAAATCGATAAAGGTGATCCCTAAATTGAAGCAGTGTATTTTCAAGCTTGTATCGCAATCCTAAATCTGTCGTGAATGACTAAGAGCGATCGTAAAGAAAATTGACATGAAACATGAACTCACCGCAACCTCTGAACCTACGCCCTATAATCCAAATCAGATGTCCATTTATGCACCCAAACGTCAATGGCAATGCAACTGACACAGTTTTTACATGCCGCGATCGTGGTTTCTGACTTAGAGAAATCAGAGCAGTTTTATGAAATCGTGTTGGGGTTGAAAAAGATCGATCGTGTGCTGAAATTTCCTGGAGCTTGGTATGAGATTGGAGCATTTCAGATTCATTTAATTGCAGATTCGGCTCCAGTCTCAGAACTTCAACAGGCTGAGAAATGGGGTAGAAATCGGCATTTAGCCTTTTGCGTGACCAGTATTGAAGCAGCGAAAGCAACCTTGATTCAAGCCGGGTGTGACTTTCAAGTGAGTGCATCAGGACGTGCGGCGCTATTTGTAAAAGATCCTGACGGAAACATTGTCGAACTAGGAGAAGCGTAACCGTATGGTGATTGCTTATCTCTACAGTAATCCATTGTTAAAAGACACATCAGAGATAGGATTTGCAGAATACGAGATCGATCATATCTATCAAGACTTTACACAACCGCGATCGCAGTTTCAGCAACTCATTGAAAATCATCAGAATGAACGATTGATCATTCGACAATTAGCAGAGTTGGGAGATTCGATTGATGAAATTCAGGCTCGTCTTGCTCAACTCGAATCCCTCAATATCGAAGTGATAACAATCGAATCTGAAACGCTATCCGCAACGACACTCGAACAATTACAAGCTTTACAATACAATCACCGCAGTCGTAAAATTCGTCAAGGTCACGCTCAAAATCGGGTTAAAACCCTTGCTCCACCTGGCAAAGCTCCTTACGGCTATCGGCGCAGTCGAAATCGCTATCTGCTCGATCGCACGAGCGCTCCCGTTGTAAAAGAATTCTTCAATCGCTTTCTGCTCTATGGATCACTGCGCGATGCTGTGCGATTTTTAGAGAAAAAATACGGCAAAAAGATCTCAGTCTCAACCGGGCAACGCTGGCTGACGAGTCCCGTTTATCGAGGCGATTTGGAATATCAAACGGGCGAAACAATTCTCGACACACATCCCGCAATCTTGTCTCGTGATGAAGCCGCTCAAATCGATCGCTTACTCCGCCGCAATCGCCGTTTACCTACTCGAACTGCCAGCGCACCGAGATCTCTTGCAGGTCTTGTCACCTGTGGGGAATGTCAATCAGGCATGACAGTGACACAAGTGACATCTCGCAAGAAAGGACAAAAAGAATACTTATATCTTCGTCCAATGCACTGCTCGAAACAATGCAAAGCGATCGCTTATAACGAAATCTTACAATCTACAATTGAGCGAATCTGCGAAGACTTACCGCGTGCTGTCTCCGAGGCAGGACTGCCTGATCTCGACGCAATCAAGCAAAGAATTGAAAGCGCGATCGCACAAAAGCAATCTGTTCTAGAACAAATTTCCCCGTTGATTGACACGGGAATTTTAGATCCCGAAACAGCGGACTTGCGATCGTACAAACTGCGGAGTGAAATTGCACAGTTGCAGGCGCAACTTTCCCAACTGCCCCCAGTAAATTTAAAAGCGATCGCTCAAACGGTTTCGATTCCGCAATTTTGGCTAGATCTTTCAGAAGCTGAGCGTCGGTTTTATTTTCGAGAGTTCATTCGACAGATTGAATTGATTCGGACGGAGACAGGCTGGAGTGTGAAACTGAACTTCATTTTCTGACCCAATTATCGATCTGTAACGTGGATGTGATCATCTGAAAAAACTGCATTTAAGATACTGACATCTCTCGTGTGTTAGGAGCTTTTCTCTGTGTCGCGTTCTCGTCAATTCGTTCAACCTCCACTCGAATTTATCCCGCCCGATCTCAACACAACTGTGCTGCGCGGAATGCGATCGATTCTGCCCTTGTGGATGCGACACAAAACCTCGATCAGCAAAATTGAAGCAGTCAATGTTGAACAACTTGCGGCACTCTACGAGCAATTTCAATCCAATAAAATCCGCCTGCTGATCGCGTTTCGTCATCCAAGTTCTGACGATCCCTGTTGCTTGATGTATCTGACGCACTATCTTCTCCCCCGCACCGCTCGGCATCAGAAAATTCGACTCTCATCGCCGACCCATTCTCACTTTATGTACGATCGTGGGATTCCCTTATGGGCAGGTTCGACCGTCGGCTGGATCTACTCAAAACTCGGCGGCACCCCCATTCATCGCGGCAAACTCGATCGAGTCGGATTGAGAGCAGCACGTGACATTTTAGCCAATGGTAAATTTCCCCTGATGGCAGCCCCAGAAGGTGCAACGAATGGACATAACGAGATTGTCAGTCCGCTTGAACCTGGCATTGCACAGATGGGTTTTTGGTGCGTAGAAGACTTACAGAAAGCAGATCGCACGGAAGAAGTGATCATTGTTCCTGTGGGAATTCAGTATCGCTATATCAATCGCAACTGGACTCCGGTCGATCGGCTGTTACACGAACTCGAAACCGATGTTGGAATCAAACCTGAACATCCCGATCGCTATGCGAGACTCTACGCGATCGCGGAACATATGCTAACCGTTATGGAATCGTTTTATACCAAGTTTTATCATCAGGATTTACCCCTGTACGATCATGCCGAACCGAATGCAAGATTATCGCTGCGGCTAAAAGTTTTGATGGATGCAGCTTTAACCGTTGCAGAACAATATTTCAACATCCAACCCAAAGGGAGCGTCATCGATCGCTGTCGTCGCCTAGAACAAGCCGCATGGGATCTCATCTTTCGAGAAGATTTAAAGCTAGGCGAACTCTCTCCGGTTGATCGTGGACTTGCCGATCGCGTCGCAGAAGAAGCGAGTTTAAGAATCTGGCATATGCGTCTAGTCGAGAGCTTCGTCGCTGTCACTGGAAGGTATGTCGTTGAGAAACCTTCTCTCGATCGCTTTGCTGAGACGACTTTACTCCTTTGGGATATGATCACCCGGATCAAAGGTGGCAATGCGTTCAAGCGCCCCAAACTTGGAAAACAGTCGGTCTTGATCACAGTCGGCGATCCGATCTCAGTCAGCGATCGTGCTTCAGCGACAAAAGGCGATCGACGTGCCACAAAACAAGCCGTCGCAGATCTGACCCAGGATTTACAGGCTGCAATGGAAAAAATGATTTTGTAATACGATCTCAGACTCTATGCGATCGAAACGAGAAGCCCAAAAAATTCAAATTCCTTAATGTATGAATAACTGTTCATATGTTAGGGTAATGGAGTCATGATTGGAGAACTTACAATGGCAACCGTAACTCAGATGAAATGTGCCTGTGAAGCTTGCTTGTGCATTGTCTCGATCGAGAGTGCTGTCAAGAAAGATGACCAGTTTTATTGCAGCGATGCCTGTGCCAATGGACATCCTGATGGACATGGAGACTGCGGACACAAGGGCTGTAATTGTTAAACGAAAAAGCCGGAGAAAGTCTTTTCTCCGGCTTTTTTATCATCAGATTTCTCGATCGAACATAGGATGATGAATTCAATGACTTGTCATTCTGAATCAGGCTAAATCATGCGAACTTGCCTGACGGTTGCCCCGTAAGTTCTCCAATTCTGGGGCGTGGGGGCAAACGCCGAGGAATCACAGATCCATGAAGGCTTATCCCTTAGAGGCTGGACATCACAGATTTTGCAGCCGCGATCGTCTGCTCAATATCCGCGTCACTATGGGCCAAAGATGTAAATCCAGCCTCAAACTGCGACGGAGCCAGGTAAATTCCTTGCTCCAACATGCCGCGATGGAACTTGCTAAACTTGCTTAGATCTGACTTCTTCGCATCTTCGTAGTTGTAAACTGGGCCTTCAGCAAAGAAGAATCCAAACATACCGCTGATCGAACCGCCACAAGCCGCATGACCCGTTTCCTTAGCAGCATTGAGCAGTCCAGCAATTAAGTGAGACGTAATGCGATCGAGCGTTTCATAACTTCCAGGTTGACGCAGCAACTTCAGCGTCTCAATCCCAGCCGTCATGGCGAGTGGATTGCCTGAAAGCGTTCCCGCTTGATACATGGGACCTGCCGGAGCCACCATTTCCATAATGTCGCGACGACCGCCATACGCCCCGACGGGCAATCCACCGCCGATCACCTTACCAAGTGTCGTCAAGTCAGGCGTAATGCCAAACTTCTCCTGCACCCCGCCGTAAGCAATGCGGAATCCGGTCATCACTTCGTCAAAGACGAGCAATGCACCATATTCGCGAGTCAACTCACGCAAACCTGCGAGAAACCCCGGTTCAGGCACGATGAAGCCAGAATTTCCGACGATCGGTTCTAGCATTACGCCAGCAACTTCACCCGGATTCTCCTCAAACAATTTCTTCACCGCTTCCAAATCGTTATAAGGCGCAGTTAAAGTACTAGCAGCCGTCGATTTAGGAACACCGGGAGAATCCGGAAGCCCAAGCGTCGCAACGCCCGAACCCGCTTTCACCAAGAACATGTCCGCATGTCCGTGGTAGCATCCTTCAAACTTGATGATTTTCTCGCGTCCGGTAAATGCCCGCATTAAGCGCAAGACAGACATACAAGCTTCTGTTCCAGAGTTGACGAACCGGACCATTTCAATGCTTGGAACCGCATCGATCACCATTTCTGCTAGCACATTTTCTAGATAAGAAGGTGCGCCAAAACTCGTGCCTTTTTCTGCTGCTGCTTGAATTGCG